>NZ_JAFIBU010000001.1:2910000-3037500 GCF_017833255.1 Paenibacillus sp. PvR098 | reverse complement strand
CGGGACCTAAGGCGAGGCCGAAAGGCGTAGTCGAAGGACAACAGGTTGAAATTCCTGTACCACCGTGAACCGTTATGAGCAATGGGGTGACGCAGAAGGATAGTGACGCGAGCTGATGGATGCTCGTCCAAGCAGTAAGGCTGATGTGTAGGCAAATCCGCACATCATTAAGGCTAAGCTGTGATGGGGAGGGAAAATTACAGTACCGAAGGTCATGAGTTCAGGCTGCCAAGAAAAGCCTCTAGCCAGGGAGAAGGTGCCCGTACCGCAAACCGACACAGGTAGGCGAGCAGAGCATGCTAAGGCGCGCGGAAGAACTCTCGTTAAGGAACTCGGCAAAATGACCCCGTAACTTCGGGAGAAGGGGTGCCTCGGTAGGGTGAATAGCCCGAGGGGGCCGCAGTGAAAAGGCCCAAGCGACTGTTTAGCAAAAACACAGGTCTGTGCGAAGCCGCAAGGCGAAGTATACGGGCTGACGCCTGCCCGGTGCTGGAAGGTTAAGGGGAGCGGTTAGGAGCAATCCGAAGCTGTGAACCGAAGCCCCAGTAAACGGCGGCCGTAACTATAACGGTCCTAAGGTAGCGAAATTCCTTGTCAGGTAAATTCTGACCCGCACGAATGGCGTAACGACTTGGGCGCTGTCTCGACGAGAGATCCGGTGAAATTTTAATACCTGTGAAGATGCAGGTTACCCGCGACAAGACGGAAAGACCCCATGGAGCTTTACTGCAGCTTGATATTGGACTTTGGTACGATCTGTACAGGATAGGTGGGAGCCTGAGAAGCATGAGCGCCAGCTTGTGTGGAGGCGACGTTGGGATACCACCCTGATCGTATCGGAGTTCTAACCTGGTACCGTGATCCGGTATGGGGACAGTGTCAGGTGGGCAGTTTGACTGGGGCGGTCGCCTCCTAAAGAGTAACGGAGGCGCCCTAAGGTTCCCTCAGAATGGTTGGAAATCATTCGAAGAGTGCAAAGGCATAAGGGAGCTTGACTGCGAGACAAACAGGTCGAGCAGGGACGAAAGTCGGGCTTAGTGATCCGGTGGTACCGTATGGAAGGGCCATCGCTCAACGGATAAAAGCTACCCTGGGGATAACAGGCTTATCTCCCCCAAGAGTCCACATCGACGGGGAGGTTTGGCACCTCGATGTCGGCTCATCGCATCCTGGGGCTGAAGTAGGTCCCAAGGGTTGGGCTGTTCGCCCATTAAAGCGGTACGCGAGCTGGGTTCAGAACGTCGTGAGACAGTTCGGTCCCTATCTGTCGTGGGCGTAGGAAATTTGAGAGGAGCTGTCCTTAGTACGAGAGGACCGGGATGGACGTACCGCTGGTGTACCAGTTGTCTCGCCAGAGGCACGGCTGGATAGCTAAGTACGGAAGGGATAAGCGCTGAAAGCATCTAAGCGTGAAGCCCCCCTCAAGATGAGATTTCCCAATTAGTAAGACCCCTTGTAGACGACGAGGTTGATAGGTTCGGGGTGGAAGCGCGGCAACGTGTGGAGCTGACGAATACTAATCGGTCGAGGGCTTATCCAAATACATGAACTTCAGCATGCTTTGTTTCGATCCAGTTTTCAGGGAATAAGTAAAGCCATCGTTCGACTAACGAACGATGGCTTTTCGTTATATAAAATAGTGATCATAAGCTGCTCCATTTGCAATAAGCAGAGATGAATCGAACGACCCGCTACTGGGCATAGCAGGACGTGTCGTTTTCATTAATTATCAAATAACCATTGGACATATGGGCTCGAAGCAAGTAAAGAAGCAGGAGACGTGGAAGTAGAAGCCAAACATGGATGAACAGTAGGTAGGCTAAGAAAACAGGTGCTAGCCATGGATAGAAGCATCCTAGGATAACGATGATGATCCATAGCGCTTGAAGATGAAGCCGGCAAACTTTTGCTAAGGAAATATAGCTGCGGGGTACGTATCCAAGCCATGGAAATCGCAGTGACCATCTCCATGATTTGGGTGCTTGCCCTTCTTTGGTCTGAAGGAGTAAGCGAAGAATAAAAGCGTGAAGGATAGGCACACTGACAAAACCTGCCAAGGTCGGTACAGGCTCAAGCAGAAATAACGACAAAGCCGTCACAATGGCGAGGACAGACCAGTAGATATAGAGATACAAAGGGTTACGATGTATTCTTTTGAGCAGACGATAGTGATAGATGGTCGAATCTTTGGACAAGGCTCTTTCATTTGGTTTATTGAAACTATTCAAGGCTGCATCCACCTGTCTATCGTATTATTGATCCAATACATTATATCGGTAGGATATAATAAAATTATAAGGAATTATGCACCGGAAAAGCATCAATCACATAAAAATAGTTCAGGACGGTTTAATCTTGAGAGAATCGGACATACTGATAGATAAAAGAATAGAGGTGATTGGAATGGGCGATGCGCTGCAGCACGAATGTACAGGACCCTGCATCATCTGCGGACAAGACAAAAAACAAGGCATCATGATTATATCAGAATTCATATGTGAGGATTGTGAGACTGAGATGGTCCGAACGGATGTAAGCGATCCTAAATACCCGTTTTTCATACATCAAATGAAACAAATCATTTATAAAAAAAATGCCTGAACCTTCAAATCAACGGCTCATTTTGTCCTGAATAAGGATGGAAGTGGGCTTTTTTGTTTGGTACAATACGTGTAATATCGGTTTGCGAAATGAGGATTTTCATGCAATTACATCACAGAGCGCCCCTCTTCGAGAAGCTCGCCGCGCATTCGCGGAGGAATGCGGTAAGCCTTCATGTACCTGGCCACAAATCAAGAGAGAGCGTTTATCCGGGAGCGTGGGAACATTATGGGGGCATGCTCAACATTGACCTTACAGAAATTCCTGGTCTTGACGATCTTCACCATCCGGAAGGGGCGATTAAAGAGGCCCAGGAACTGGCGGCCGATTGCTTCGGTGCGGAGGAAACGTTATTTTTGGTGGGTGGAAGCACGGCAGGGAATCTGGCCATGATCATGGCTGTATGCCGTCCGGGAGATTTACTAATCGTGCAGAGGGATGTGCATAAGTCGGTCATTCACGGGCTTACGCTTGCCGGAGCAAGGGCTGTATTTATTACACCCCGGTACGATGAACATACAGGGCTTACCATTGGACTCCGTCTTCAGGATGTGGAAGATGGCCTGAACCGCTACCCCGAAGCAAAGGCACTTTTCGTTACGAATCCAAGCTATTATGGGCTAGCTGCAGATCTGAGTTCTTTAGCCAAGCTTTTGCATAGCCGTGGAAAGCTTCTGCTTGTCGATGAAGCGCACGGCGCCCATTTTGGCTTTCATCCTGCTTTGCCATCATCGGCCTTGGCTGCAGGTGCCGACGCCGTGGTGCAGTCCACTCACAAAATGCTGACCGCGATGACGATGGGAGCCATGGTTCATCTGCAGGGTGAACGGTTGAACCGACGTCTGCTTAGGAAAGCATTAGCCATGCTGCAAAGCTCCAGCCCTTCTTATCCGATCATGGCCAGCCTTGATTTAAGCCGGCGATTGTTGGCGGAGCAGGGGATGGAGCTTATGAAGCAAAGCATGCAAACGATAAAAGACATTCGCGTGTGGATCTCCGAGCAGCGGCGGTGGAAGGTATGGGAGATACCGGATAGCCTGTTATCTGAGGGATTCAGACAGGATTTCTTCAAGCTAGTGCTTAGCGATGCATCGGATAAACTCTCAGGCTATGCCATAAAAGAGCAATTGGAACTTCACGGCTGTTATCCTGAGTTGGCGGACCCGAAGCACGTGCTTTGCGTGTTTACCTTAGCCAGTACGGTTAAGGATGTGAAACGTCTCGCCGATGCGCTTGCAGAGATTGATAAGGCTACGGAAGGTCTTCTTTCGTCAGAGGGGGTCTTTGCGCAGGTAGAAAGCGCGGCTATGGAAGGGAGCATCTCCGAGCCTGTAGCATTTGGTTGGAACCAGATAGAGGAAGAAATAGAAGAGGTGGAAATGATACCGGTTGCCGGATCCGCAGGGCGTAAAGCAGCGGAGATGATCGTTCCATATCCTCCGGGGATACCGGTTCTGTATCCGGGTGAGCGAATCACTAAGCGTACAGCGGTCTACTTAGAGCGTCTTGTAATTCTAGGTTCACGGTTCCATGGGTATGATGTTGCGAAGTCCGGAAGAGTTCCGGTTTATCAAGCGGGAGAATAAGGAGACGGAAACGTGCGACAAGGTTTTTTTATAACGGTGGAAGGCGGCGAAGGGGCCGGTAAAACATCGGCGATCAGCGCTATTATAGATCAGGTGGTTGAACAAGGCTATGAAGTGGTATCGACCCGCGAACCGGGAGGTATTCCGATTGCAGAGCAAATTCGCGACGTTATTTTGGACAAGAGCCATACAGCAATGGATGCTCATACCGAGGCGCTGCTTTATGCGGCGGCCCGACGTCAGCATTTGGTGGAGAAGGTGATTCCGGCTTTGCAGGCGGGCAAGGTTGTGGTGTGCGACCGGTTTATCGACAGCAGCTTGGCTTACCAAGGGTATGCCCGGGGCCTAGGAATGGAAGATGTAATGGCTGTGAATCGTTTTGCCATCGGGGATTGGATGCCGGACCTTACTCTTTTTATGGATGTGCGGCCTGAAATAGGGCTTGCCCGAATTCGTGCGGATCTAGGACGGGAGATCAATCGGCTTGATTTGGAATCCATGTCTTTTCACCATAAAGTAAGGGAAGGCTATATGCAATTGCTGGAGCGTTTTCCTGAGCGGATGATAAGGTTGGATGCGGAGAAAGGGCTGGATGAAGTACTTCGGCAGCTGAAGCAAATCGTGAACCAAAATCTTCGAAGGAGAGTATAATATAAATAAACAAAATGATAGAAAATTGAGCCTATATTATATAATAGAAGGAATTGCTCTACTCCTTGTCTAATTATTAATGTAGCAAGAGGATTTATCATTCATTTGGCAAAGGAGGCTGGATGTATGAAGCTAGTTATCGCCGTTGTGCAGGACAAAGACAGTAACCGATTGTCGAACGCACTGGTTAAAGAAGGTTTTCGGGCTACAAAGCTGGCAAGCACAGGAGGTTTTTTGCGCGCAGGGAACACGACCTTCATGATCGGTACAGAAGACGAGAGGGTGAATGAAGCGCTCCAGGTCATTAATGCGAACTGCAAAATCAGGGAGCAAATGGTGACTCCGGTATCTCCGATGGGAGGAACTACAGATTCGTATATTCCTTTCCCAGTTGAGGTTCAGGTGGGTGGAGCCGCGGTATTCGTGCTTCCGATCGAGCGATTTGAACACTTCTAAGAAAAAAGGATGCGAATCATGTGAAAATTAACCCGGGCTGGCGGCCTTTCGGTAAAGAAATCATACGCAGCGAGAACCATTCATCCCAGCAGCTTCAACAGAAGTCGTTTAGCGACATGATGCAGCAGCAGGACGGAAGAGCTACCCGGGAGCAGCTTCAGCGCATTCTGCAGCAGATTGAGCAGCAGGGGCAGCGGCTTGTCAAGTCGATGACCATCCGGGAGCTGCGGCAGTATAAACTGCTCGTCAAGCAGTTCTTAGAGGAAACCGCGCGTCGCGGCGTACAACTCCGTGAGACGCGCGGATGGGATCGGCGTGGCAGAACTAAACGGTACAAGATTCTTGAGGAGATTGACCGGGAGCTGCTGGGTATGGCCGAGGATATGCTGGAAACGGAGCAAGGACACATTGACCTGCTCCAGAAAGTCGGCGAGATTCGCGGCATCCTGATCAATTTGTCTTTTTAATAGCGGAAAGGAATATAGACAGGCATGTCTTTTCAATCCATAGCAGGACAGGAACGTGTAAAACGTATTTTGCAAAACAGTCTAAGAACGGATAAAATATCGCATGCTTATATTTTCACAGGACCGTCCGGGACGGGAAGAAGGGCGATGGCGAAAGCTTTTGCACAAGCGGTTTATTGCAAGGTGCTGCCGGATGATGCCTGCGGTGAATGCTTGGACTGCCGCAAGGTGGAGCATGGCAATCATCCCGATCTGCATGAGGTGAAACCCGATGGGGCTTCCATTAAGATTGAACAGATCCGCGAACTTCAGAAGCAGTTCGCTTATCGGGCATCTGCTTCCGGAATCAAGATGTATGTTATCGAGGATGCCGATAAAATGACAGTGCAGGCTTCCAACAGCTTGCTTAAATTTTTGGAGGAGCCAACATCCCAGGTTGTGGCCATTTTGATTACGGATAACGGACAAGCCCTGCTGCCGACGATCCGCTCCAGATCGCAATGGATTCCCTTTGTGCCGATCGGTCGAAGCGAAATGCAAAAGACACTGCTTCAGGAAGGACATCCGGCCGTTCTGGTACAAGTGGCTGTGCATATGGCGGCGGGAACTGAAGCTGCTCGTGGGCTGATTCAAGGAAATGGGTTTGCAGAACTCCGAAACCTAGTGATACAATTAGTAAGGGAAAGCTTGACCCGTCTGCCTGCCGCTCTGCTGACCGCACAGCAGAAGCTAGCGAAGGGCGAGTTTTCCGAGCAATTGCCAAGATTTATGGATATGCTCATTTTGTGGCTCAAGGATATGGTACAGCTGGGTATCGGCAGCAGGGAAGGGCTGGTCTTTTCAGATCAGGTCGATTGGATGTCGAAGCAAGCATTATCTTACCCAATGGAACATTGGATCGCCTGTCTTGAAGAGGCGGTAGAGACGCAGAAACGATTGCGGTTTCATGCCAATTCCCAGCTAGCGCTGGAAAATATATTTATGAAGCTTAAGGGGGTGTAGGATTGTTCTCCGTTGTAGGTGTTCGCTTCAAAAAAGCGGGTAAAATTTATTACTTTGATCCAAGTGATCTTCCGGTCGATCAAGATAGCGCTGTTATCGTAGAAACGGCTCGTGGTGTCGAATACGGAAAGGTCGTGATCGGTCGCAGGACAGTAGGAGAGTCCGATGTGGTCCTTCCGCTGAAGAAGGTTATCCGCATCGCAGACCAGCAGGACGCCAAGCTGGTTGAGGATAATAAGCAGGCGGCCCATAATGCATTTACTGTTTGCCAGGAGAAGATTAAAGATCATCAGCTTCGTATGAAGTTAGTGGATGTTGAATATACATTTGATCGCAATAAAATCATTTTTTATTTTACTGCTGAAGGTCGAGTTGATTTCCGCGAGCTGGTGAAGGATCTGGCCGGGATTTTCCGGACGAGGATTGAGCTTCGTCAGATTGGAGTCAGGGACGAAGCCAAGATGCTGGGCGGTATCGGGCCCTGCGGGCGAATTCTTTGCTGCTCCTCCTTCTTGGGAGATTTTGAGCCGGTGTCGATCAAGATGGCCAAAGATCAGAATTTGTCGCTCAACCCGACCAAAATATCGGGCTTATGCGGTCGATTAATGTGCTGCTTGAAATATGAGCATGATAATTACGAAAGTGCCAAGGACGACCTACCTCGTGTAGGCAGTGAAGTGGTTACATCGTTCGGGAACGGAAGGTTGATCTCTTTGAACGTGGCCGAGCGTACAGCAAAAGTACAGGTTTTTGATCTGAAAAAAGTAATGGATCTTCCTTTGGATGATGTGGTGGAGCAGCATTAAGCGATTCGCTGCTTCTGCGGCTTGAGGTGAAGAAAGAGTGAATAAGAGAGATTTATTCGTACAAATCGAACAGTTGGAAGAGCAAACGGGTGCCTTGCATTCCGAGCTCGGATCTTTAAAGCGGCAAATCATCGAACTGCTAGAGGAAAATAAGCGGCTGGGAATTGAAAATCAGCAGCTGCGCAAGTTGTTGAAGAAAGAGACGGAGCCTATCACTCCTGCTCTTAAGACGGAAGGTAACGGTGCGGATGCAAGTGCGGATACTGCGGCCGCCTCCGTTTTGATCAAAGAACCTACCGGTGAAGGCTATGACAATCTGGCCCGCATCTATCACGAAGGATTCCACATTTGTAACGTTAATTATGGGCATTTGCGAACGGAAGGCGATTGTCTGTTCTGCATGTCTTTCTTAAATAAATAAATGCGAACCGTAGGGAGGATTGACTTCTCTACGGTTTTTTTGAAGGAAAGAGGAGTTTAAGGTTGGAACAAGTACCGATATATGAATATGAGCGGATTGACGATTTGTTAACCCAACAATTGAAAATCATTCAAAGCGACGAGGTGTTCAGTTTTTCGATGGATGCCGTTCTGTTGGCGAGGTTTTGTTCGGTTCCTCATAGAGGGAGCATAGTCGACTTGTGTTCAGGGAACGGTGTTATTCCACTGCTGCTGACGACGCGAACACGTGGGGCGATTACCGGAGTGGAGATTCAAGAACGTCTCGCCGATATGGGAAAACGGAATGTGCTGTTAAACGGATTGGAAAACCAAATCACGATGATCCATGGTGACTTGCGTAACGCCCCCGATGACCTAGGTCATGGGGGATTTGATCTGGTAACCGTCAATCCGCCTTATCTACCCGTTCCAAACGGGGAGCAGAACGTGAATGCTCATGTCGCTGCAGCCCGGCATGAGGTACACTGTACGCTTGATGATGTACTGAGGGTAAGCAGCAGGCTTGTTCGCAGCGGCGGTCGGGTGGCGATGGTGCATAGACCAAGCCGTTTGGTGGATATTTGCTGCACGATGCGGCAATATCGGTTGGAGCCGAAACGGATTCGATTTGTTCATCCGCGTGCAGATGCCGAAGCCAACATGGTGTTGATTGAAGCGCTGCGTGATGGCAAGCCTGAGGTGCGCATGCTGCCGCCGCTGATTGTGTACAAGAATGAAAAGGAATACACCGATGAGCTGTTCGAGGTGTACTATGGCCAACGGGATACACTTGCTTATACAGGAAATATATATAATAGAAGGAATAGATAACCTTGAACATACAAAAGAGTTACCATGACGATGGACAGCAGCGCGGAAAATTGTATTTGGTAGGAACGCCGATCGGCAACCTGGAGGATATGACATATCGTGCGGTTCGCGTGCTGCAGGAAGTGCAGTGGATCGCTGCCGAGGATACTCGGCAAACCCGTAAGCTGCTCACGCACTTCGACATTGCCACACGGATGGTCAGTTACCATGAGCATAATAAGCATGCGAGCGGACCGGAGCTGGTGCGTCTCATGCAAGCGGGCGATTCGATTGCACTGGTGAGCGATGCAGGGCTACCGGCCATTTGCGATCCCGGCGCAGATTTGGTTAGGCTGGCTATTGATTCCGGAGTAGACGTCATACCCATTCCTGGTGCGAACGCAGCACTCTCCGCGCTGATCATGTCGGGGTTGCCGACAGAGCGGTTTACTTTCGTGGGCTTTCTGCCGCGAGACAAAAAACCATTGGAGAAGGAACTCACCGCACTAAAGCGGGAGCCGGGTACAGTAATCTGCTACGAATCTCCTCACCGGGTAGTCAAAACGTTAACTGTTATGGCGGAGGTTCTTGGTGAGGATCGTGAAATTGGCCTAATCCGGGAGCTCACCAAAAAGTATGAGGAAGCCATTCGCGGAACCATCGGGGAATGCCTCGCTCATTTGGACGAGCACCCGCCGCAGGGCGAGTACTGTCTAGTTCTTCGCGGCGGTGGTGAAGGCTCTGAGGGAGATGACACCGCATGGTGGACCAGCATAACGCCTCAAGAGCATGTAGAGAAATACGAAGCCGAAGGCCTTGACCACAAAGAGGCGCTTCGGCGCGCCGCCCAAGACCGCGGCGTCCCGAAGCGCGAGCTATATAATTTACTCCATCAGGGCAGTTGATCAGGAAATAGTTTGTCGTTGCCTGTGATCTTGCGATGCTGCCGTAGCAGCGAGCTCTCTCTTCCCGAACAAGAGCTGTCGAGGCTTGCCTCGGGTGCGTCTCCACGGCGGGGCGTAACTCCAACACGCGCCACAAGTCCGCACATGCACTCCAACGGAAGAACGCCGCAATCAAGCGTGTGCCCGATCATCTCATGCCAAGAGGTGATCCCAAACAGAGCGCTCCTCCCACTGAACCTACCATCAAGGCGCCTAGCGGGGTCCAGGGGCAGCCGCCCTTGGGGTCCCCCTTGGAAGGGGGATTTAGGGGGATGAAAAAAAGAACCCCAAACCGTGGAGACCACGAATCGGGGTTATAGAGGAGATATGAAAAAGGTTAGAATTACCATTGGTAAAATTACTATCTTCATTATACCTTATTTTTTTTATTTTGTCACAGGTATTGGCATTTCAGATAAACATTCGTGACAAACAATTTTTCCTTTGAAGTAAGAGACATTTTCTGCGTTACCACAGAAGATACACGCAGGCTCATATTTCTTTAACATGATACGCTCTCCGTCTACATAAATTTCCAGAGCGTCTTTCTCACCGATGCCTAAAGTTCTGCGAAGTTCAATCGGAATAACGACACGACCCAATTCATCGACTTTTCTAACGATACCAGTAGATTTCATCATTGTAAAATTTCCCCTCTCAAAGAAGCTAGAAGTATAAAGCATAGCGGAAGAAAATTAATCGTCATGATTCGACATAATTCTTTATCAATATGATACCAACCATTCCCAAAATAGTCAACAAGAAAAATGAAATAATTTCTGTTATTATATGGAATATGGCTCTATATTTGTTATATCATAAGGAAAAACAAAGAAAAAATGTGAAGTGGGACACACTTTTTCGGCAATTTCGTCATTTAAAATATGATTCTTCAGCACGTTTTTAAATCGATTACATAAAAAAGCATGTAAGTATTGGGAAATAAATTCGACATTATTCGACAATAAAATTAAATGTATGCGGTCTTTTTGTCGAAAAAAGTCCGATGATCAAGGAGGAAAGCTATGAACGTGCCAATGAAAGAAGAAAAAGTCTTCAAGGATCCCGTGCATAAGTACATTTATGTTCAGGACCAAACGATTTGGGATCTGATCAATACAAAAGAATTTCAGAGGCTGCGTCGGATTCGTCAACTCGGCACATGCTTTCTGACCTTTCACGGGGCCGAACACAGCAGGTTCTCTCATTCACTCGGCGTATACGAAATCACCCGCAAAATCATTTCCCAATTTGAGCGTAATAAGTACGAGGATTGGCCAAAAGAGGAAGGGCTGCTGTGCCTTTGTGCTGCTTTGCTGCATGATGTAGGACATGGACCGTTCTCCCATTCCATTGAAAAGACGTTTGGAACTCACCACGAAGAATGGTCATGCAGGATCGTGCTGGGGGATACGGAAGTCAATGAGGTGCTACAACGGGTCTCACCAACATTCCCGCAGCAAGTGGCCGACGTCATCGCCAAAACCTACCATAGAGAAATCGTCGTCAGTCTCGTGTCCAGCCAGTTGGACGCCGATCGGATGGATTATTTGCTTCGGGACGCTTATTTTACCGGGGTAAATTACGGCACCTTCGATTTGGAGCGAATTCTTCGTGTCATGCGTCCCTACCAAGGACATATTGTCGTGAAGGAGAGCGGCATGCATGCGGTGGAAGATTATTTGATGTCACGGTACCAAATGTATTGGCAGGTCTATTTTCACCCGGTAACCCGTAGTGCGGAAGTGGTGCTGCATAACATTTTTCAAAGAGCGAAACGGCTTCATGAAGAAGGGTATCCGTTTGAATTCATGATCTCGCCTCTGCTGAAGCTCTTTAAACAACAGCTGACGGTAGAGGAATATTATTTCTTGGATGAGGCGTTGATGCAAACCGTACTGATGCAGTGGTCCTTGGAGAACGACCCGATACTCTCCGATTTATGTTCCCGCTTTTTGCAGCGGCGCCTGTTCAAATATGTAACATTTGACCAGTTAGATACCGGGCTGATTGAACGATTGGGAAGCTTGATGCGAAGCTTTGGCATCAATCCGGATTATTACATGGAAATTGATTTCCCATCCGATCTATCGTATGATGTGTACCGTCCGGGGGAGCAAGATGAGAAGCTTCCTATATTGCTTCTGGATTCAAAGAATACATTAACCGAAATTTCCCGCAGATCGGAGATTGTTCGCTCGATCAGCGGCATCCATATGGGTAAATTCCATTTGTATTACCCCTATGAATTACTGCTGAATCATTATGAGGAACTGGATGCAGACGTCCGGATGCTGTTGGGATTATCCTAAATCAACTCATCAAAATGATGAAAAAAAGGAGTACGCTATGCTGATCGACAGTCATGTGCATTTGAACGCGCAAGCCTTCGATGAAGATCGACACGAAGTGATTGAGAGGGCAAGAGAGAACGGAATTCGTCGAATGATCAATGTCGGATTTAATCGGGAGACCATTCCTAGCTCTATCGCTTTGGCGGAGCAGTATGATTTTATATATTCCACTGTTGGTTGGCATCCGACGGACGCAAAGGACATGACGCAGGAGGATTTGGAGTGGATCGAATCGCTTTGCAGTCATGACAAGGTGGTGGCCATTGGGGAAATCGGGTTGGACTATTATTGGGACACGTCCCCGAGGGATATACAAGCCCATGTGTTTCGGGAACAAATCCGAATTGCTCGTAAGCTCGGTATGCCGATCGTCATCCATAACCGGGATGCGCATCACGACATCGTGCAAATCTTGCGGGAGGAGAAGGCGGCTGAGGTCGGCGGCGTGATGCATTGTTATTCCGGAAGCTGGGAAACGGCGAAAATGTGCCTGGATATGAATTTTTATATCTCTTTCGGCGGACCTGTCACGTTTAAGAATGCAAAGCAGCCCAAGGAAGTGCTGGAGAAGGTTCCGTTGGATCGACTGCTGATTGAAACGGACGCTCCTTATCTCGCTCCCCATCCGTATCGGGGCAAGCGAAACGAGTCGTCTTATGTTCGACTTGTAGCCGAAACGGCTGCCCAAATCAAAGGCATTTCGCTGGAAGAGTTGGCTGAGATTACCTCAAGGAATGCTGTTTCAATTTTTGGTATAAAGTGAATTATCGCACAAAAGAGGACATGCCTTTTTTTATCCAAAACAAGATAAACGAAGAAAACAAGACTAAAACCGTACCCGCCGAAGAGAAAGATGGTTTTTGTTCTATAATTTCCGAAAATTAACGAAAAACAAGTGAAAACCAAGCTTTTTTACAAAGTTTGTATACTTTACAACTCTAGCCTTCGCATCGTACACTCAATATTAACTTCATACGATTGCCAAATTTCCAACATCGCTGAGTTCCGTAAGGGAACGGGGGAACCGCATCGCGGACGTCAAACGTTACGCTGTTTGATGAATGGGGTGTTTTTTAAGGGGTGAATCTTGGGGCAGATAGCTGCTCCCGAGTAGGGCGACTCTCAAGTCCGAATCCGTCAGCTAACCTCGTAAGCGTTCTGAGAGAGGTAACGATTGTCGTCGGCTTCTATTTTCATTTTCGGAAAATGAGAAAAGTCACGGGAAGGTTCCTCTTCTCCGCTGACTTTTTTTGCATTCCCCGAAAATGGGATAAATGTCCAAGCCAGTTCATACAATGAGATCCAAGGGAGGTGGCTTTGGGGAAGTGCGGTTCTGAGGCCGTTGAAGTAACGTTGGTAATTTGGAGAAGAAAAAACTTTACCATAGTCGCGTCAGATCAAATCAACATAACACTCGGATGGCGGGGCTTTAAGGAGGACCGAACAAGTGGGAGTTGTGACACCAGAACAAACCCATGAAAGACGATCATCCAGCTTGTCCTTCGCATTGCGATGGAAGCATGAAAACTTGCGTATGATATCGATCATTGCACTCATATTATTCGCTATGACTTTCATGTTGTTGATCATGTTTTACGGTACGTCAATCAAAAACGTATCGGTCGTTGTAGACGGAACGGAAAAAACGTTCCAGACGAAAGAATCAGTTCTGCAGCGCATACTGGATGAGCAAGGCATCTCTGTCGGCGAACACGACCGTGTGTCGCATTCTCTGGAGGCTTCGATGGAATCGGGAGACCGAATCATTATCGAGAAAGCCAAACCAGTTCAATTGACAGACGGCGGACAAACAAAGACCGTATATACGACAGGGAAAACGGTGGAACAACTGTTCGCAGATCTACAAATCACACTTAGTGAACTCGATAAAGTGACGCCCGCATTGGATTCGGTGATAGATGAAAATAGCGAAGTCAAGATAGTCCGTATTAAGAAAGATGTCGAGGAAATTCAAGAGCCGATCGCTTTCGATACGGTGAAGAAGAACGAACCGAAGCTGATCAGAGGCAAAGAGCAGATTGTTCAAGAAGGACAAGAAGGCATTCTTCTCAAGAAGAAGGAAAAAGTGTTTGAAAACGGTGTGCTCGTATCCGAACAAATCGTCGATGAAAAGATTCAAACCGAAAGTGTTCAAAAAATTATTGCGGTCGGAACGAAGAATCCGGTAGTGGTATTATCTTCGTCTTCGCCTACCATGGAAGAGTTGACCAAAAACGGAGTGAAATTCGACGTTAAGCAGGTCCTCAATAACGTGAAACTGACTGCTTATAGCGCGGGGCCGGCATCAACAGGCAAGGATCCCGATCATCCGCAGTATGGAATCACGGCATCAGGTGCGAGAGTAACGGAAGGTCGCACGATTGCGGTTGATCCCAAAGTCATTCCGATGGGCTGGTGGGTTTACATTGAAGGTCTTGGCTTCCGCAGAGCGGAAGACACCGGAGGTGCAGTCAAGGGGAATAAAATCGACGTTTATTTCGAAAGCCATGATTATGCCGTACGCTTCGGTACAAAACAAGGCAAGACCGTATATGTCATCGGTCCAAAGAAACCGTCGGTTGATTAAGGACGGGCAATTAGGGCAGACTCATCATATATAGAACAGATCAAGAAGAGGTACGGTTAACGTCCCTCTTCTTTTCTCTTGTTACGAAAGAGGGTTCGAACGGATAGTATGATCAAAGAGATTATTGTTGTCGAAGGCAAAGACGATACGGTCGCAATCAAACGGGCCGTTGAAGCGGAAACGATCGAAACTGGCGGTTCCGCAATCAATAAAGAAGTGCTGAAACGTATCCGGCTCGCCCAGGAGCGAAGAGGCGTGATCATTTTTACGGACCCTGATCACGCGGGTGAGAGGATACGTAAAATCATCGTCAAAGAAGTGCCGGGCTGTAAGCATGCGTTCTTAACACAGGAGGCGGCCACCAGCCGTGGTGATATCGGAGTAGAGAACGCATCGGTGGAAGCGATTCGTTCGGCGCTTGCGAATGTACGCACCGATTATATGGCGCAAGGCACAGAAATAGACTGGGACGATCTGATGGAAGCCGGGCTGATCGTTAACCCGGCTGCAGCCGCGAGAAGGCTCGAGATGGGCAAGCGACTCGGCATCGGATATTGTAACGGAAAGCAGTTCTACCATCGCTGCCGCATGTTTCAAATTACTAAAGAAGAATTTGAGGCGGCGCGGCGGCATCTGGATGAAAAAGAGGGTGAAAAGCCATGAGTTCAAACCGGTATACAGACACTGCGGGGACGGGACAAGCCTCTCCGGAAGATATTGCTTCGCCGAAACGAACCAAAGAGCTGCTGCAGAAGTACGGCTTAACCTTGAAGAAAAGCTTAGGTCAAAATTTCCTTATTGATCACAATATATTGCACAAAATCGTTTCTGCGGCGGATTTGCAGCCCGACAAGGGGGCGCTGGAAATCGGTCCTGGGATCGGCGCCTTGACGCAGCAGTTGGCCAAGATGGCAGGCCGTGTAGTAGCCGTCGAGATCGATCAACGACTGCTGCCGATGCTCGAAGAGACGTTGTCTCCCTATCCTCATACTGCCGTCGTACATGGTGATGTGCTTAAGGTTGATCTGAAAGAGTTATTCGAGAAGCACTTCCAAGGCGTATCGCAGGTGAGTGTAGTTGCTAATCTTCCTTACTATGTGACCACTCCCATCATCATGAAGCTGCTCGAAGAGAAGCTGCCTCTTGAGAATATCGTTGTCATGATTCAGAAGGAAGTGGCCGACCGGATGGCGGCAAAGCCTGGAGGCAAGGACTACGGCAGCCTTAGTATTGCCGTACAGTATTACTGTATCCCCGAAGTCGTGACCATCGTTCCGCGTACCGTATTTATCCCCCAACCGAATGTGGATTCGGCAGTCATTAAGTTGAGTGTAAGACAGCAGCCGCCTGTGGATGTCGAGGATGAGGACTTCTTCTTTGAAGTCGTTCAAGCCAGCTTCGTGCAGCGGCGCAAAACGATTTATAACAATCTGGCGGCGAAATATTTCACCAAAGAGACGAAAAGCAGGATGGAAGCCATCCTTCAAGAATCAGGCATCGAGCCTTCCCGTCGCGGCGAAACATTGTCCATACAGGAATACGCAGTCCTAAGCCAAAATCTTGCGCGTGCTTTACGCTCCAGTTAAGCGCCAATGATTGAGCCGCATGGGCAGAGCATATGCACCATTTGCCCATGACCGCCATACGATAGACGAGGAGGCGATGCAGCCATGAAACAGGGAGACCTGGTCACTCGTAAGTCGTATGGTGGTGACATTGTTTTCAGAATACAGGAAATTAGGCAACAGCAGGCGGTGCTCCGTGGAGTGGAGCTTCGGCTCCTGGCCGACGCTCCGCTTCCGGATTTGGAATCCATGCCGCAGCTCGATCCTTTTCAATATACGGGTATGATGCGTCCGAAATGGATGGATGCCATGAGACGCACAAACGGTTCACTTGCTCCATCAGCCCCGTATCAAGGGGATAGCTGGCAAGGAAAAGCAAGCCCGGGGGCCTCCCCCAAAACGCGCCCGGCTTATTTTGACGTACCGGGTAAAGTTCTGCACTTGGATGGGGATCCGGTTTATCTGCGCAAATGCATGGGCCTATATGGAGAGCTTCGGGTACCGGCCGAAGGATATTACGTGACGGAAGCCCAGATGGCTGATGCTCTGTATCGCCTGCTGCCGCAAATCAAGCCGGATATTGTAGTCATTACCGGCCATGATGGCATTTTGAAGCATCGGGCCGCGGCAGATATTTCCGCACTTAGCAGTTATAAAAATTCGCATAATTTTGTGAATGCGGTGCGCGTAGCCAGGCAGTATGAGAGAAATCTCGACGCTCTAACCATTATCGCCGGCGCGTGTCAATCTCATTTTGAAGCGCTTCTGCAGGCAGGGGCCAATTATGCGAGCTCCCCCGCACGTGTGTTAATTCATGCGCTTGACCCGCTCTGTATTGCAGCTAAAGTAGCTTATACGCCCATTCGGGATACTGTAAATATCATAGATGTAATCGGACTTACGCACAGTGGCTTAGAAGGGCTTGGCGGCATTGAATCCCGTGGAAACTATCGACGGGGCGTGCCCAAAATTCAATACGCAAGTCAAACCTAAGCGCCGGAAGGTGCTTTTTCTTTTTTTGAATAGTTTTAGAACATCAAAACAAGCTGGGTTAAAATTGACAATTATGTGAACGGGAACAGAAGGGTACGATGCTTTTCCTACGAAAATAAAGGAAAAAATTCATTGACAATATGTTTGTGTGATTGATATAATATTCGGCCTAAATTGACATACTACCTTTGATGGGTTATAATTGAAAAGGAAAGAGGTGGTAGTGATCAATGGCTAAAAATACGCTGTTGGAGATCAAACGCAGTTTGGAACCTCATGTCGGACAAAAGATTATGTTAAAAGCTAATGGCGGTCGCCGCAAGACAGTCGAACGATCCGGTGTATTGGAGGAAACCTACCCTTCCGTGTTTATTGTAAAGCTGGATCAAGAACAGCAGAGCTTTAAGCGCGTTTCTTACAGTTACGCAGATATATTGACAGAATCCGTTGAAGTAACGGTGCAAAGCGATGATGGAGAAGTGCGGATAACTATACATCAATAATACATAAGCGGTTGATCTGCCCAAAGCGGTCAGCCGCTTTCGCTTTTGTATTTATTGACGATGCCGCCATCTAAAAGGTTGCATGATGAAATGCATGATTTCTCTGAACGGGTGCATACTAGGCCTTACTACTTCAAACGAAATCGAAGGAGGGTAAGGTTATGGGACGCAGAAATCGCAGAGGGATCATGTCAGATGAGTTTAAATACGAGCTGGCCAAGGATCTCGGCTTCTACGAAACCGTACAGCGTGAAGGCTGGGGCGGCATACGAACGAAGGATGCGGGCAATATGGTAAAGCGAGCGATTCAAATTGCTGAGGGGACGTTGCAGAGGCAGAATCCGGTTCAGGTCCAGACGCATGTGGCGGCTTCTGGGCAGGGGATGCTTCCAGTACGAGGAATGCTGCCTGCGCAGTCTAACGTATCGCTTGCGACGCGGTATGGGGCTGCGCAGGCAGCCGCTCCGACGCCCATGTATTCAACGTACTACAAACAGTAATTGTGGCATACGAAAAGCTAGAGCGGCCAAGAGGCGGCTTTAGCTTTTTTTTGTGGCGTTTTTGGTATAGTATTAGGAGAAGAACGTTAAGCCCGTGTTTTTTGTAGACAGACAGGTGTAAAGAAGGTGTCCTATGAAGGTGTTCGAGAAAGCTTCGGCTAAAATCAATTTGTCCTTGGATGTACTATATAAGCGCGAGGATGGCTATCATGAAGTGGAGATGGTCATGACTATGGTCGATCTGGCGGACCGGATCGAAATGCAGGAGCTGCCGCGCGATACGATCATCATATCGAGTCAAGCAGGCTACATACCGCTGGATGAAAAAAATCTTGCTTTTCAAGCCGCTCGCCTCATCAAAGATCGGTATGGCGTGAGGCAGGGCGTCTATATTCATTTGGATAAGAAAATCCCTGTGGCCGCCGGACTGGCAGGGGGAAGCAGTGATGCCGCAGCTACCCTGCGCGGGTTGAATCGGTTGTGGCGGCTTGGAATCGGAATGAAGGAGTTGCAGAAGCTTGGGGAAGAGCTCGGTTCAGATGTGCCTTTTTGTGTAACCGGAGGAACGGCGATTGCTCGGGGTCGCGGCGAGAAGCTGGAACCGATCGAATCGCCGCCGCAGTGCTGGGTTATTTTGGCCAAGCCTCCGATCAATGTATCCACATCGGAAATTTACGGCAAGCTCCAGGCAAGCGCCATTCGGAAGCATCCTTCTACTGCAGGAGTGCTTGAAGCCATCCGGGAGAAGCGGTTCGAGCAGCTGTGCGGCGAGCTCGGTAATGTTCTGGAGGAGGTAACACTGGATCTTTACCCGGAGGTAAGGCAGTTGAAGGAAGTCATGATGAGGCTCGGGGCGGAGGGTGTGCTGATGTCCGGGAGCGGTCCGACCGTATTCGGGCTGGTTTCGAAAGAGGCGAAGGTCCCCCGTATCTATAACGGGCTGAGAGGATTCTGCAAGGACGTGTATGCCGTAAGACTATTAACTTGACGGAGGCGTATTATGTCACTTTGGTGTCACTATAATTTTCATGATGTAACTTGAATAAATACGTATAAAAGTGTTATATTTTCATTATATTATTCGGATTTTATCTTAATATTGGGCGTAAGGAGGGGGTTCACCGATGAAAAAATTGAAAAGAAGCGCAAGATTGGTTGAAATGACTCAATACTTGCTATTTCGCCCCCATACGTTGATTTCTTTGACGACATTCGCGGATCGCTACAATTCCGCCAAATCCTCAATCAGCGAAGATTTGGCTATCATTAAGGAAGTGTTTGAAGAGGAAGGTCTTGGGGAGCTTCTGACGCTTGCGGGCGCGGCAGGTGGGGTCAAGTTTATCCCGAAAGTATCGAGAGCGCATTCCCTGCAATTTATCAACCAACTGTGCAGGCAGCTTGAGCAGCCGGAAAGAATACTGCCAGGCGGGTATTTATATATGTCCGACATTATGGGACAGCCGATGATATTAAACGAAGTGGGCAAAATGTTCGCTTCGGTCTTTGCAGGCAAAGACATCGACGTAGTCATGACTGTGGAAACCAAAGGGATTCCATTAGCTTACTCGACGGCCATGTATTTGAATCTGCCGGTTGTCATCGTTCGCCGGGATAATAAAGTAACCGAAGGCTCCGCAGTAAGCATTAACTATGTCTCCGGTTCAAACAAGCGGATTCAAACGATGTCTTTATCGCGGCGTGCGCTTAAAGAAGAGTCAAAGGTATTAATTATCGATGACTTCATGAGGGTGGGCGGCACGATCCATGGCATGATGGATTTGCTGAAGGAGTTTAAGGCTACGGTAAAGGGCGTCGGTGTATTTGTCGAGTCGGGTGAAGTGGAGGAGCATTTGGTGGAGGACTACATATCTTTGGCCAAGCTGTCCACTGTTGATCCGAAGACCAAACAAATCACGGTCGAGCCAGGCAATTATTTTCGCGAAGGCGATACATATGACGAGGAGTGATACATAAATGGTGAACATCAAATCGATTTCTACGGACCAGGCGCCGGCCGCTATTGGTCCTTATTCACAAGCGATTCAAGTCGGATCGCTGTTGTTTACTTCGGGCCAGATTCCACTTGGCGTGGACGGCCAACTCGTTCAAGGGGGCATTGAAGAGCAAACACATCAAGTGTTTCGCAATTTAAACGCGGTGCTTGCGGCGGCGGGGGCGTCTTTCCAGGATGTTGTAAAGGCAACCGTTTTCATCCAAGATATGAATCAATTCGGTCAGGTCAATGAAATCTACGCTTCTTATTTCGGAGATCATAAGCCGGCGCGTTCAACCGTGGAAGTAGCACGGCTTCCAAAGGATGTTTTTGTCGAAATTGAACTGATTGCAGCGATAAATGTCGAATAATTTTAAAAAGATAAAATATTTATAAAATTGCAGAAAAAATTCGGATGGGAAGCAGGAATTTGCCCTAAAATGTGGAATTTATACCTCAAGTCAACAAGATGGAAAAAGGTGGTGAACTAGAGGTGCAAATTACTGACGTCAGACTTCGTCGGGTAAACTCCGAGGGCAGAATGAAAGCCATTGCTTCCATTACCATCGATAACGAATTTGTAGTGCATGACATTCGTGTGATTGACGGTAACAACGGCATGTTTGTCGCTATGCCAAGCAAGCGCACGCCGGATGGAGAATTCAGAGATATCGCTCACCCGATTTCCTCTTCCACCCGTGAGAAGATCCAAGCGGCTGTGCTAGCAGAATATGAACGGGCTGCAACGGACGAAGAAGTGATTGAAGAAGGAGCATAAATTTATGTTCTAAAAAGAGCCCGCGGGCTCTTTTTTCTTTTGTCTGCGGAGCTGGTTATATTGGGATTATTGCAATATGCGGACCCCGCCCCGTATACTAGCATAGAGTGGTTAACTAGGGGCGAAGGAGATGGAGAGCTTGAATATCATGGGGATCGTGCTCGCCGCAGGGCAGGGCAAGAGGATGAAATCGAAGCTGTATAAAGTGCTGCACCCGGTGTGCGGGAAGCCTATGGTCGGTCATGTGGTCACCGCACTGGAACATATAAAAACAACGCGAACGGTCGTCGTGGTAGGCCACGGGGCCGAAGCGGTTCAAGCGTACCTAGGCGATCGTGTGGAATATGCGCTTCAGGAGAAGCAGCTCGGAACGGGTCACGCTGTACTGCAGGCCAAACCGCTGCTTGAAGGTAAAGACGGGCTTACGATCGTCATTTGCGGAGATACGCCGCTCGTTTCTGAAGAGACGCTGCAGGATATGATTCGCACCCATCAGGAGAAGGGGGCGGCTGCTACGATTTTGACGGCAGTAATCGAGGAGCCTCGTGGATATGGCCGAATCATTCGCGATACGCAGGGCCATGTGACAGCCATTGTGGAAGAGAAGGATTGCGATGACGAGCAGAGGGAAGTCCAAGAAATCAATACGGGCACGTATTGCTTCGATAACCGAAAATTGTTCGATGCTCTCGCGTCCGTGAAAAACGACAATGCGCAGAACGAATATTACATTACCGATGTGATCGGTATTTTGGCTGGTAGTGGCGATAAAATCGAGGGCTGCATTATGCGCGATATTAGGGAATCAATCGGCGTCAACGACCGGTTGGCTTTGTCCCAGGCGGAAGCAGACATGAGACAGATCATTAACCGGAGGCACATGCTTGCGGGTGTAACAATCATTGATCCAGCCCATACGTATATCGAAGCGGATGTGCAGATTGGGGCGGATACCGTTATTTTACCGGGGTCGGTCCTTAGGGGCAGAACCGTCATTGGGGAGGACTGCGTTATCGGGCCTCAGGCTGATATTACAGACAGCACGCTTGGCAGCGGGGTCAAGGTCAAACATTCCGTGCTGCAGGAAGCGTCGGCCGATGCAGGATCGACCGTTGGACCTTTCGCTTATTTGCGTCCAGGTGCGGATCTCGGCAAGAACGTCAAGATCGGCGACTTCGTCGAGATTAAGAACGCTAAACTGGCCGATGACGTGAAGGTTTCCCATCTGAGCTATATCGGGGATGCGGTGATCGGAAGGAACGTAAACTTTGGCTGCGGCGCCATTACCGTGAATTATGACGGCTACAACAAACAACTGACGGAAGTGGAGGAGGACGCCTTCATTGGCAGCAACGTCAATCTGATCGCTCCCGTTAAAATCGGTAAAGGCGCTTATGTGGTTGCTGGCTCTACGATCACGGAGGAAGTGGGAGCGGGTGACCTGGCGATTGCCAGGGAGCGGCAGGTTAACAAGTCAGGGTACGCCGATAAGCTTCGCACCAAATTTGCGGACAAGAAAGATCAGCTTAAGAAAGATCGCCTGTAATTAGGCTCCACGAACGGACGAATTTCCCTTTTCATGTTTCGAACCTCCTTCAATTGGGTAAATTAGTAGAAGCTTGGGTCATGCCCAAATTGAAGGAGGTTTAACTATGGCAACAACGTTGAAAGCGGAAGCTCGTACTGGCCGAACGAAGGGTGATCGCAACCGGATGCGTGCTCAAGGAAAAGTACCCGGTATCGTTTACGGGAAAAAAGTGACGCAAACGCCGATTGCCATCGATCAAAAGGAATTGTTTTCGCTGCTGAAAACGAACCCAAACGGCATTATCGATATGGATGTGCCGGGATTTGGTAAACAGCCTGTGATGATCAATGAAGTGCAGCGCGATGTGTTTAGTCGTCAACCGCTGCATGTAGATTTTCATCAAATCAATATGGACGAGCCCGTTACCACGACGGTCCGCCTTGAATTTATCGGAGACCCTGCAGGTGTACAGGCCGGGGGCATTCTGCAAATCCAGAATCATGAGATTGAAGTGCGCTGCTTGCCGCAGAGCATCCCAGGCGCCTTACAGGTGGACATCGCCGCTCTGGAGATTGGCGAGAATATCCTGGTATCAGAGCTCAAGCTGCCTGCTGACGTCGAGGTCAAAACCGATGAGAACGATGTGCTGGCAACCATTCTATTGCCGCAGAAGGAAGTAGAGGCGGAGGATGAGACGACCGAGCCTGCAGCCAAGGTAGAGGGAGCTTTCGAGAAGGAAGAAGAGGAAGCGGAAAAAACGGTGTAATTTGTGCGGGTGGACAAGCTGTCCGTGTATATACAGAGGAAGCGTGTCGATGAACAGTCGGCACGCTTTTGTATTTTGTTCGGAATGCCGGAGAGAAGGGGTTAATCCACACATCTCATTTGAAGTTGGCTTGAGGCTCTTTTTGGAGTATGATTAACCCATAGGCGTGACTTGCAAGGGTGTGAAAGGAGCAGGGTTTGCTTGAAATGGTTTGTAGGCCTCGGCAACCCGGGGCGGCAGTATGAAATGACGCGGCATAACATCGGCTTTATGGCGCTGGACCGGTTTGCCGATAAGCACGGCATCCGGATCTCGCAGAGCAAATGCAAAGGGCTGCTAGGGGAAGGGAATGTGTCGGGAGAGAAGGTGGTTCTCTTAAAGCCGCAGACCTACATGAATTTGTCCGGTGAATCGATGCGGGCATTTATGGATTTTTACAAAGCGTCCCCGGAGGATCTGATCGTGGTATATGACGATTTGGATACGCCATTCGGCAATATTCGTCTGAGATATCAAGGCAGTGCAGGGGGCCACAATGGGATCAAATCCATCATACAGCATCTAGGTTCTCAGACGTTTAATCGAATCCGGATGGGGATCTCGCGTCCGGCACCGGGCAGGGATATTGCCGATTACGTGCTGAGCCCGTTCAGTAAAGAAGAATTCCAGAGCATGCCTCAGGTGCTGGATAAAACCTGTGAGGCTATGGAATATGTTTTGGAGCATGCGTTCGAAAAGACGATGGCGAAATTTAACGGTTAGCTAGAATCTCCAGGCTGCAAGCCGTAAGGCAAGGCTAATATCCTCCAATCTTGGTCATACTATGTATGATGGCAATGGATTGCCGGTTTGTAACCGGTGGCGATTGCCTATAGAAAACCGCTTTGCCAGACAAAGCGGGGAGGAGGAAGGAACCATGACCGTTAAATACATATGTCGTCATTGCCAAACGTCCATTGGGGAGATTCGTCAAGGAGAAGTCAACGAATATCAGCTGGGCTTCCATTTCTTGACCCCCGAAGAACGGAGAGATATAATATCGTATAACCCGAATGGGGATGTCACCGTTAAGGTGGTTTGCGATTATTGCAAAGAAGCGCTGGAAGCCAATCCGGAGCTCTCGCTCCTCGCGAATCCTCTGCAATAGGGGTTTTTCGCGACTTGGCTATCCGGCCTTATGGTTGTGGATCGGGCCTAAAGCGAGTGCGCTATAGGCTTTTTAGTGTTACGGGGTTGAGAGGGGTGTCCTGTTTTGCAGGCTTTAATTCGGGCGTTCGCCGCGGATAGTGATTTTCAATCCGTGGTTGCCGGTATTCGCACAGGGATGAGGGAACAGTTAATCGCCGGGTTAACCGGTTCTTCGCGTCAGGTCATGCTCGCTTCGCTTTATGAGGAGCTGGAGCGGCCTTTATTTGTCGTGACGCACAATATGTTTTCTGCACAAAAAATGTTCGAGGATTTAGCGGAGCTGCTTCCTAGTGACCGGGTGCTGTTGTTCCCGGCCCAAGAACTGCTGGCTGCCGAGGCAGCGATCGCGAGTCCTGAGATGCTAGCTCAGCGCGTGGATGCGCTGTCCAGGCTAGCGGGAGATTTCCGCGGGGTAGTGGTCGTGCCTTATGCTGGCATGCGGCGTTTGCTTCCAGGCCGAGGTTCCATTGCTACAGCGCAATTCCGCATTGAAGTAGGCCAGACCGTAGAGCTGGATCAATTGGTAAGCCGTATGGTCGACTTGGGCTATGAACGGGTGGAACGGGTTGAGAACAAAGGGGAAATGAGCGTCCGCGGAGGGATTCTCGATTTCTATCCTCTCACTTCGCCTCATCCATATCGAATTGAGCTGTTTGATATCGAGATCGATTCCATTCGATCATTCGATGCGGGAGATCAACGCTCCATTGATAAAGTAAACGAACTGACCATTTTACCTTGTCGCGAAATTGTAGCTGATCGAAACCGGTTACAATCAGCGGCGCAGCACGCATATGAGCTCCTTCAAGAGCAAGTCGGCAAAATGTCCGACCGTACGGCCAAGGACCGGCTGCTGGAAGGCATGGGTCACGAAATTGAGCAGCTTCGGGAAGGACAGCATTTTCAAGGAATGTTCAAATACATTTCACTGCTGTTTCCGGAACAGCAAACGCTGCTGGATTACATGCCGGAAGATACAATACTGCTTGTTGACGAGCCTGCGAGACTGCTGGAGACGGCCAAGCAGCTGGAGAAAGACGAGGCTGAATGGATGACCTCGTCGCTGCAGGACGGCAAATGCGTACCGGCGCTGGTTCTGTCCAAGCCGTATGAGACGCTGCTCCACCGTAAAGCTCATCCTACGCTATACATGTCGCTTTTCCTGCGGCAAGTACAGCAGGTGACGCCGCAGAACATCGTCAATTTCATGTGCCGGGTGATGCAAAATTTCCATGGCCAGATGAATTTGCTCAAAAGTGAAATGGATCGTTGGAAAAAATCTGGAGCTCAAGTCATGATGATAGCCAGCGGGGCGGAACGGGTAGAACGCATCAAGAGGGTACTTGCAGATTATAACATTGAAGAACCGCAGATCGTGGACGGAAGCCTGCAGACCGGCTTTGAGCTGCCCAGTATTCATTTGGTCGTCATCACGGAAGGCGAAATGTTCACCCAGAAGCAGCGTAAAGCCCGCAAGGTGGACAAAAAGATTGAGAACGCCGAGCGAATTAAAAGCTACCAAGAGCTTAAGGTCGGGGATTATGTCGTTCATGTCAACCACGGAATCGGAAAATTCGTTGGTATAGGAACGTTGGAAGTAGGCGGCATTCATAAAGATTATTTGCACATTATGTATGCCGGCGGCGATAAGCTGTCGGTACCGATTGACCAAATCGACCATGTTCAGAAGTATGTAGGGGCCGAGGAAGGCAAAGAGCCCAAGGTATATAAGCTGGGCGGGACCGACTGGAACCGTGTCAAGAGCAAGGCCCGCGCTTCTGTGCAGGATATTGCGGACGACCTTATCAAGCTCTATGCAGAGCGGCAGGCAACGTCGGGGTACGGATTCACCCCGGACAGCGCCTATCAGCAGGAGTTCGAAGGGATGTTCCCTTACGAGGAGACAACAGATCAGCTCCGCGCGATTCAGGAGATCAAGAAGGACATGGAGAAGCCTCAGCCGATGGATCGGCTGCTTTGCGGCGACGTCGGCTACGGCAAGACGGAGGTTGCTATTCGGGCAGCGTTCAAGGCTGCGATCGATGGGAAACAGGTCGCGGTTCTGGTGCCGACTACGATTCTAGCTCAACAGCATTACGAGACGTTCAGGGAACGATTCTCAGGTTATCCGTTTAATATTCACGTATTGAGCCGATTCCGTTCCAAGAAGGAACAGACGGAGACGATGAAGGGCATCAAGAACGGTACGGTAGATGTCGTAATCGGTACTCACCGGCTGTTGTCGAAGGACGTCCAGTTCAAAGACTTGGGTCTGCTCATCGTTGACGAGGAGCAGCGATTCGGTGTATCTCACAAGGAGAAGCTGAAACGGCTCAAAACGAACGTGGATGTGCTGACCTTGACGGCGACACCGATTCCGCGCACGCTCCATATGTCCATGCTTGGAGTGCGGGACTTGTCCGTCATCGAGACGCCTCCGGAGAACCGGTTCCCCGTACAGACATATGTGGTGGAATACAGCGCGTCCCTGGTGCGGGAGGCGATCGAACGGGAGCTTGCACGCGAAGGCCAAGTGTATTATTTGTTCAATCGCGTTCAGGGAATTACCCAAACGGCGGAGCAAATATCAATGCTTGTGCCCGATGCGAGGGTGACCGTGGCTCACGGCCAAATGTCAGAGCAGGAGTTGGAGAAAACGATTCTTGACTTTCTTGACGGTGAATATGACGTGCTCGTCAGCACGAGCATTATTGAAACCGGAGTTGATATTCCGAATGTCAATACGCTGGTTGTCCATGACGCCGACAAGATGGGGCTGTCCCAGCTGTACCAGCTGCGCGGACGGGTCGGGCGTTCCAACCGGATTGCTTACGCCTACTTCACCTACCAGCGCGATAAAGTGCTGACCGAGGTGGCCGAGAAACGTCTGCAAGCGATTAAAGAGTTTACAGAGCTTGGTTCAGGGTTTAAAATTGCTATGAGGGATCTTTCCATTCGTGGGGCCGGTAATTTACTTGGTGCCGAGCAGCATGGCTTTATCGCATCCGTTGGCTTCGACTTATATTCCCAGATGTTGGGTGAAGAGATCAATAAGCGGAAGAAGGAAATGGGCGGCGAAGCCGTGACGGAAGACAAGGTTTGGTCTACGCAGCTTGATATTCAGCTAGACGCTTATATTCCCGGCGATTATATTTATGACAGCGTGCAGAAAATTGAGATTTACAAGAAAGTGGCGGCTGTGCAAACCTTGGATGAAGCGATGGAGCTGGAGGATGAACTCGTCGACCGTTTCGGCGATTTGCCGCAGGCCGTGGTTAATCTGCTTAAAGCAGCCCGGCTGAAGGTCTACGGCGCGATGTATGCAATCGAGACGATCTCGCAGAAAGGCCTGGATTACGAGCTTCGGCTTCATCCTGGCCAGAACGACAATCTGGACGAAAAGAAGCTGTCTCAATTATCGGGCGAGTTCGAGAATCGGATCAAGCTGATCGGAGGACAGCAAATCATCATCGAGCTCAAAGGCAAAGGATTAAAGCCTGAGGAATCCATCGATTTGCCGGAACGGTTTTTGGAACAATACAAGCGTGTTTTGAAATCGAAGGGAGAGCTGCAGAATGTGGCAAAATAAGAAGAGACCGTTGCAAAAAGGGCTTTTGGCTCTTTGCGCACTCATATTGATTATTGGTGTAGCTGCAGGATGCGGCAAGAAAGAGGAAGGCGATACGGCGGCGCCTGCAGGCAGTCCGGGTGAAGTCCTTGTAACGTATAAAGACGGCGGCAAGGTGACGCGTGAGGAATTCAATAAATTTCTAAACGTCAATATGATGTTTAATCAGCAGTATGCGCAGTATAAAGAAGAACCGGCGTTTCAGCAGGACATGATGAATCAACTGGTCGCGTTCAACGTCCTGGCTTCCCGTGCGGACGATAAGGCTAAAGAACAAGCCGAAAAGCAGTCCAAGGAACAGCTTGAGCAAATTAAAGGGTTTATGGGTATGCAGGAAGGCGGCATGGAGAAGCTGCTAACGGATAACCATGTTACGGAACAGGATTTGAATGAGTTCGTGCAGAAGAGCATTCAGGTATTCGTGTCGGAGGAAAATAAGGTCGCCGATCCAAAGCTGCAAGCGGCTTACGACGAAAAGCTTGCGCAGGACAAGAGTGCATACGATATCGCCACGGTCAGCCATATTTTGATCGGTACCAGTGATCCGGCAACAGGTCAAGAGACACGTACGAAGGAAGAGGCTTTGCAGCGGGCGAAGGAAGTGCAGGACAAGCTGGTGAAGGGCGGCGATTTTGCTGCGCTGGCGAAGGAATATTCGGAAGATCCGGGCTCTAAAGACAACGGTGGACAATATGCCGATGCGCCTCTTACACAATGGGTCCCTGAATTTAAAAAGGCGGCATCTGAGCTGCCGATCGGCCAAATCAGCGAACCGGTAGAAACGTCATTCGGCTATCATGTCATGAAGGTTGAAGCCAGAAAAACGAAGACGTTTGATGAAGTTAAGCAGGAATTGCGCTCCGAGTTAGCGCAGTACAATGTTCAGGAATTTATGGAGAAAGAGCTGCCTACGCTCATTGAGACGAACAATCTGCCTAAGCAGGAGGAGCCTAAACCGGCCGAAACGCCGGGTGCGGAAGCTCCGAAAACAGATGCGCCCCAGACGGAAACAGGCAAGTAATATATTACCAGGGTGCCCGAAAGGGTGCCCTGTTTTGTTTTGATTTTTTTGGACATAATGTAAACAGCGGCGGCACATTCTTACATAATGCACCGGCGACCGCAAGGATCAAGCAGATGTATAACCCCTTGGGAATCGAAGAATACTATGGATAGTTCAATTCCCTCCATTGGCATAAAATAGAGTCCAGTCTGTATCTAACTCTCAAGGAAAGCGAGGCATCTAGAAATATGAAAGCAACTGGAATCGTTCGTCGCATAGACGATCTTGGCAGGGTCGTCATCCCGAAGGAGATTCGCCGTACGCTGCGCATTCGGGAAGGGGATCCTCTCGAAATATTTGTAGACCGTGACGGAGAAGTCATCCTTAAGAAATACTCTCCGATCGGCGAACTGGGTGATTTTGCTAAAGAGTATGCCGAATCGCTATTTGAAAGCACAGGCCACATTATAATGATAACGGACCGTGACACCATGATTGCGGTGGCCGGCGGTTCTAAGAAGGAATATTTGGACAAGCCGATTGGGGTTCTCGTGGAGCAATGCATGGACAACCGGAAAACTTCCATGGAAAGCAGCGGCGGAACTTATGAAATCTCTAAGGATCTAAGCGAAACATACAGTTCCTATGTTATTGCGCCGATTGTGGCAGGTGGAGACCCGATCGGAGCGGTGATTCTGGTCAGTAAAGATGAGAATGTGACGATGGGCCAAATGGAGCTCAAAATGGCGGAAACAGCTGCCGGCTTTCTCGCGAAACAAATGGAACAGTAATGTGCGGCTGAAGGTCTACCCGCAAGCAACTGAAAGATTAGCTTCCTGATGGATTCTCTTGAAGGGAAATCGGGAAGCTTTTTTGCTTGCTTTTGGAAAAGAACGGCGAGTGCGGTATAATGTTGGCGTTGAGAGGGCCACTAAACCGAGCTGTAAGGGCGGTACGGCATAAAGGAGAGGGAGAGCATCGGAAGAAAGGGGAGGGGGAAGGCGCTCGATCTGGAGCTGAGCACCGATAGGGAACGCACTGGCTCCACACTGCTCAAAGGCGCCGCCTTGTTGGGGGCCGCTGCCGTTATATCTAAGCTGATCGGAACCCTGCAGAAAATTCCTCTGCAGAATTTGGCTGGTGATGCGGTGTTTGGCATTTATAACGCGGTATATCCGCTCTATATTTTAATTTTGTTCTTGGCTACAGCCGGGTTCCCACTGGTCATTTCCAAATTTGTGGCTGAGTATGCAGCGGATCGGCGCTATGAGGAGGCACGCCGTGTGCTTCGTGTAGCTTCGGTTGTTCTGATGGGGACAGGCGTAGGCTTTTTCCTGCTGTTGTATTTCAGGGCTGATACGATTGGGAGATGGATCGGAGCCTCGCAGACCGCCGAGGCGATCCGCAGCGTCTCGTTTGCGCTGCTGTTTGTGCCGATGATGTCCTGTCTGCGTGGATATTATCAAGGCTTTCAACATATGGCTCCGACGGCTTGGTCGCAGGTTATGGAACAAGCTGTAAGGGTCAGTACGATGCTGATCCTGCTTATTGTTCTTATGCGTATGGGTTTCGGGCCGGAATGGATCGCCGCAGGCGCCACATTCGGTTCGGTTACCGGGGCCATGGCGGGACTTGCAGTCATGCTGTACTATTGGCGAAAGGATCGAGGGATGCCTGGAAATTCGCTTAATGGGAGCGCGAAGCCCATGACCACCCGCTCTTGGGAGTGGAAGCGGGATTGGTCGCTAATGAAACGGTTAACCGCTTATGCCATTCCGCTCTGCCTCGGCGCTATTGCTGTGCCGATCTTGACGCTAGTTGATTCCTTCACGCTCCCTAGGTTGCTTCGGTCTTCAGGCTATGACGAAACCGGGGCGCTGTATCAATTCGGGCTCTATAATCACGGTCTGCCGCTCGTACAGCTGGTGGCGATGATCGCTTCTTCGATGTCGGTAGCGCTCGTTCCGGCGATGGCTGAAGCCCGGGAGCGGGGGGATCTAACGGCGGTGCGCAGCAGAGCAGAGTTGTCGCTGCGGTACACCTTGCTGATCGGACTCGCCGCATCGTTTGGGCTAGCTCTGCTGGCGGAGCCGCTGAACGTGATGTTCTTCAAGAGTGCTGAAGGTACTGCGGCGATGGCGATTTTGTCGTTCACCGCTCTATTCTCAGCAGTGAATATTATTGCCGGCAGCGTACTTCAGGGACTTGGCGCCGTGCGTGCGCCGGCGTTGTACCTGCTGCTGGCCGCGGGTGTTAAGGTCGCGGCGAACGTGCTGCTTGTGCCGCGTCTGGGCATCACCGGTGCCGCGGCGGCAGCCGTGGCCGCCTACGCGCTCGCCGGCGGCCTCGCGCTCGCGCACGCGCTGCGCGCCGCCGGCGTCACGGCCGCGGGCGGCCGCGCCGTCATGAAGCCGATGCTGGCCATCGGCTTCATGACGCTCGGCCTGCTGGCCGTGACGCACGGCGCTCCGCCGCTGCTCGGGCTGCTGCCCGTGGCCCTGCCCGAGCGGGGCAGGGCCACGATCATCGCGCTCGGCGGCGTCGCTGCAGGCGCGCTGGCTTACGCGCTCGCGCTTCTGCGCCTCGGCGCGGTGACAGCCGCCGAGCTGGAGCAGGTGCCCAAGCTTCGGGGCAAGCCCCTTGCGCTGCTGCGCAGACTCCGGCTGCTCCGCTAAAGGAGCGCCGCATCAAACCTCAAGGAGGCGTTTGCGATATGTCTAAGCAACCACAAATTACTGTTGTCGGCCTCGGAACCGGGGATCCCAATCAACTGACGCTCGGCGTTTGGAGAAAGCTTGAATCCGCGGGGGAACTCAGCGGCGGTTTATATTTGCGAACCAGGGAGCATCCGATGGTCTCGATGCTCGATCACCACGGACTGACTTATGAAACGTTCGACTCGGTATATGAAGCCAGCGCGGAATTCGATACCGTATACGAAACGATCGCCTCTACACTCCTTGCTCGGGCGCAGGCTGTCGGCGCAGGGGAAGTGTTGTACGCTGTTCCCGGCCATCCGATGGTTGCCGAAAGGACCGTACAACTGCTCCGCGAGCGCTGTGCGGCAGAGGGTGTGCTGCTCGGCTTGATGGGCGGCGAAAGTTTTCTAGATCAGGCCTTCCTGAGGCTCGGCTTTGATCCTATTGAGGGCTTCCAGCTGCTTGACGGCACCTCGCTTCAAGCCAGCAGCCTGAATCCGCAGCTTCATACCTTGATCGGGCAAGTATATGATGTTCATACAGCATCCGATGTGAAGCTGACGTTGATGGAACTATATCCGGATGACTATCCCGTTACAGTCGGCCATTCGCTCGGCGTGACGGGGGAAGAGCGCGTCCATGAAGTGCCTTTGTATGAGCTGGACCGTGTAGAGGGCTACGGAAACTTGTCCTTGGTATGGGTGCCGCGAACCGATCGGGAGGATGTTCGCAGCCGTACGTTTGCTCGTCTGCACGAAATCGTGGACATTCTGAGAAGCCCGGAAGGGTGTCCGTGGGACCGCGAGCAAACGCACAAGTCGCTGCGCAAAAACCTGATTGAAGAAGCCTACGAAGTGTTGGAAACGATCGATGACGACGATCCGGATCATATGTGCGAGGAATTGGGCGATTTGCTGCTTCAGATCATGCTGCATTCGCAAATCGAAGCGGAGGCAGGGTCCTTTACCGTATTCGATGTGATTCGGGAGCTCAATGAAAAGCTGATTCGCCGCCATCCGCACGTGTTCGGTTCGAAGCAGGCGGAGGATGCGGATGAGGCGCTGAGCAACTGGCAGCAGATCAAGGACGAAGAAAAGCGGAGCAAAGGCATAGATCTGAACGAGCAATCCGTGCTGACCGGTGTTCCGCGTGAGTTGCCGGGGCTGATGAAGGCGTACAAGCTTCAGAAAAAAGCCGCCGGGGTCGGCTTCGATTGGAGTACCTTGGACGAGGTGCTGCCGATCGTCGAATCCGAGCTGGCTGAAGTGAAGGAAGCGATCGAACGATTCGGAAAAGCGGAGCAGCAGGAGGAGCTTGGCGACCTGTTGTTTGCCGTCGTCAATCTGGCCCGATTCCTGAAGGTGGAACCCGAGGAAGCGATGGCGGACGCCAATCGGAAATTTTTCGACAGATTCAGCTATATTGAGTCGAATTTACGTTTAAAGGGTAAGTCATTTGAGCAAACTGATTTGCAAGAGATGGAATCGCTGTGGCAGGAAGCAAAAAAAGTTCTAAAAAAATAGGCATCCTTGCAGGAATTTCCTAGGTAAACAAAGAATACATAAGCTTAGCGTCATTTCAAAGAGGAGGAAAATTTATTCATGAACAAAACCGATTTGATCAACAACATCGCTGAAAAAAGCGGCCTGACTAAAAAAGATGTGGAATCTGTATTGAACAGCTTCCTTGGCGAAGTAACAGATGCTTTGTCGAATGGTGACAAAGTACAGCTGATTGGTTTCGGCACATTCGAAACTCGTAAACGCTCCGGACGTACGGGCCGCAACCCGCAAACCGGCCAAGAAATCACGATCCCTGAATCCAAAGTTCCAGCCTTCAAAGCAGGCAACAAGCTTAAAGAAGCGGTGAAGTAATAATGAGGCTTGACAAGTTCCTCAAGCTCTCCCGTTTGATCAAGCGCCGCACGGTCGCGAAGGACGTGTCCGAACAAGGACGAGTCTGGATCAACGGACGGGAAGCCAAACCGAGCAGCACGGTGAAGGTGAGCGACGAGTTGACCATTCAATTCGGACAGAAGCTGGTAACCGTACGTGTGGAACTGTTGTCCGAGTCAACCCGTAAGGAAGACGCGGCCAAGATGTACACACTGCTGAAGGAAGAGATGAACAAGAAAGAATCGGATTTTTTGTTCTAATCCGATGATTCGATAGAAAGAGACTGAGCAGATGCTCGGTCTCTTTTTGGTCATGGTGAACGGATATCCTCAGATTCATCCTCGGAGTTCTAAAGCCCGGACGACCCCCATACGTTTATAGTAAACAAGCTTTGGGTGGTTCAAAGCGTTGAGGAGGGGGATGTGCGTGGTGGAAATGCCGGGGAAGATGAAGCGCCAGGAAATCAAAATGCTCAACCGCAAGCTGCTTGAAGTATCCGGGGTACTGAATGTGGAGAGCTTCGACAGCGAGGAATTTTTACTGGAGACCGAGTGCGGGTATCTGATGATCAAAGGGCAAAATTTACATATCAAAAATTTAAGTCTTGAGCAAGGCTTGGTCGCAATCGAAGGGTATGTAAATGAGCTGGCATACGTGGATACAAACTCCCAGGGTAAAACCAAGGGATTTTTCGGTAAGCTGTTTAAGTGACACTGCAGATTCAATTCGTGACGCTGGGCATGATGTCTGCAGGAGGGCTCGCGCTGGGAGTGCTTTTCGACCTGTACCGGGTGCTTGCTGGCCAGCTGAAAGTACCCTCTTGGCTGAAAGCCGTCCTGGATCTCCTGTATTGGTTCATCGGCACGCTGATCGTGTTCAGGCTTCTGTATGAGAGCAACTGGGGTGAAGTTCGCCCATTTATTTTTCTTGGCCTGGGGATCGGAATTACCGTTTATTTTTTGATGTTTAGCCGTAGCGTGATTTGGGTAATACGGCTTATGATTCGTATTGTGCTTGCCGCTATACGTATCGGAAAGCGTATGATTGAACTCTTTATTATCAAACCGATGATTGGATTTTATCGGCTTTTGATGATCTTTTTAGGATTTTTCCTTGCGGTGGCTATTTTCCTTTATAAAACTGTGATACAATTGTGTTATCCTGTGTGGAAATTGCTGCTATGGCTGGTAAGGCCGCTTGGCCGGTGGATTCGCGATCGAATTGCCGTTCCCGCATGGATGAAGCGCATCGTAACAACCGTCGCAGCTTGGCTGGAAAGATTCAGATAAGAATTTGTTCTTATCGAGACTTGGGAGGATTCAAGGTTCATGCAGGCAACCTCTAAAGCAAATCATAGTGAGCCGCAAAATAAAGGCTCGTATCGTCGACGCCGCTTTGTGCTGCTGATGCTAGCTTGCTTTTTGAGTTGGGCCGGCATCACCCTTTGGGACCAGATGGGCAAAATCAGCGACCGGAAAGAGAAGGTAAGCACTCTAGAACAAAAACAGGCGGAGTCGCAGCAGACCAATGACGGCTTGCAGCGCGAAATCGCAAGGCTCAATGATCCAGAATACGTAGAGCAGAAAATTCGTAAAGAGCTGCACTATGTAAAGCAAGGAGAAACATTATTTTATACCCCGAAGCCGCCACAGAAATAACCCAAGCAAATGATGGTCTGAAGCCTTGTATTGACCGTATTTTCTCCATAAGTTATAATCTGCTTAGCTTCATTATTGTTTTGCACTGCTAACTATTTGAGGGAGGAACAGTTTACTTTATGGCAATTGAAGTGGGCAGCAAGCTGGAAGGAAAAGTAACAGGCATTACTCACTTTGGGGCGTTCGTTGAGCTTTCCGAGGGGGTTACTGGCCTTGTTCACATCTCGGAGATTGCGGACAACTATGTCAAGGATGTCAACGATCATCTGAAGCTGAACGATATCGTTACCGTGAAAGTGATTAATGTCGACAAAGACGGTAAAATCGGTTTATCCATCAAGCAATCGGTGGATCGTCCGGTTGATGCTGCTCCGCCGACAAGGCCCGCTCGTTTCGAAAGGCAAGGAGATCGCGGAGGTCCCGGCGCTGGCCGTGGAGACCGTGGAGGCTTTGGCCGTGGAGATCGTGGAGGCCGTGGTGGTAAACCTCCTGCAGGTAAGCCTACCTTTGAAGATAAAATGGCTCGTTTCTTAAAAGACAGCGAGGACCGCATTTCTTCCCTTAAGAAGAACACCGAGGGTAAGCGTGGAGGTCGTGGTGCGCGTCGAGACTAAGTAGGAAACGATCATCGAAGCTGTTCGACTGATGAAGTCTGAACGGCTTTTTTACATTCAGATGAGGCTTCTCGAGACCGGTACTTGACAAGTCCTTTCCCGCTATTATATACTCATGCTTGTTGCGGCGGCGTAGCTCAGCTGGCTAGAGCGTACGGTTCATACCCGTAAGGTCGGGGGTTCGATCCCCTCTGCCGCTATAAAGATAAAGATCCGGTCCCTCGGAAGTGGGACCGGATCTTTTTTTGCGTATTCGTACTGTATTTGTCGGATCGTCCATCCCTGCTTCCCGATGTCGACAGGTTGTAACTCAAAGAGTGTTTGTCCGCGGCGAACACAAAGGCGAACAGGTGTGGAAGACTAACCGAACTCATCGTAAAATCAACTTACAAATATAGTAAAAACAGCGCTTTCACAGGATTCGCGGACGAGCTCCTTTTTGTCGGAAAAAACTTTGAATCTACCAACTCATTCTGACAAACTTTCCACAAAGCACCCCGTATACTAGGAACCACTAATAGTTTATGGGTGGTGTAATGAAAATATGCACAAACGTAAAGTTTTTTCTCAAATGGGAACGGTATGGTCGGGATGTATGCAGCGAATTAGGCAATCTGTTTCTAAGGTCATTGTAGAGAACCGGTTGGTTCAATCGCTCGTCGCTAAGAAATGGTCCATTCTGCTTCTCGTGATGGCGTTTCTGCTGGGTCGGGCTATGATCCTGGAACAGCTTGCGCCGTTTGCCCTCGCCTTCTTCGCAGTGACGTACTTCCTGAGGCGGGAGTTGCTTTTCTGGTCAGGCCTATTCCTGACCGCCGGCAGTTTGTTCTCTACAGAACCCGCGCATGCCGGCTATCTTGTGGCCTCCATGATTGTGTTTCTTCTCATTCAAAGAGGAGTGGAGCGATTTGAGAAGTCAGACATTTCGTACGCACCTGTCATTGTGTTTGCGGCCACATTCTTTGTGCAGTTGTTCTCGCAGCTCGCTTCTGCGGAGCTCTCTTGGTACACCTTAATGATGATCGGTATCGAATCTACGCTCAGCCTGATTTTGACTCATATTTTTTTGCAGGCCATACCGGTGTTTACCTTATCACGCAAAAATTACAGCTTAAAGAACGAAGAGGTGATTTGTCTCATTATTTTGCTGGCGTCCGTGATGACGGGGACGGTTGGATGGTTGATTGGTCCAGTGACACTAGAGCATGTGTTTTCACGGTATTTGATCCTGTTGTTCGCACTTGTAGGGGGAGCGCCTCTCGGGGCGTCGGTGGGAGTCATTTCTGGGCTTATTCTCAGCTTGGCCAGCTCCAGCGCGATTTATCAGATGAGCTTGCTCGCTTTTGCCGGGATGCTGGCCGGCTTGCTCAAAGAAGGCAACAGGATGGCGGTAGCGCTGGGCATGCTGCTGGGCTCCTCTATATTGTCTGTCTATCTGGGCAACCAAGCTCAGGTGATGAGCTCTACCTGGGAGTCGGTTGCTGCGGTTGCGCTGTTCCTACTCACGCCAAAGGGAGTGATTCAAACTCTAGCCAAATATGTGCCGGGGACCCAAGAGAATTTGAAGTCGCAGCAAGATTATGCCCGCAGGGTTCGCGACGTAACGGCGAGCCGCGTCGAGCAATTCTCCGAAGTATTCCGTCAGCTATCGCGCAGCTTCAAGCAAATTACGGTGGATGCACAGCCGCTGCGCAGGGAGGAAGAGGTCGGGCACTTCATGAATTCCGTGGCGGAAAAAACATGTGCTTCGTGCTGGAAACGGCAGCAGTGCTGGGATGATAAATTTTATCAAACGTATAAATTTATAACGGATATGATGACAGAAGTAGAATTGCGCGAGAACATGACACGCAAAGATTTGCTGCCGGAATGGAAGAAGCAGTGCATCAAGCCGGATCAGGTGCTGGAGGTGATGAAGCAGCAGTATGGTAAATACAAGAATGATCAGCATTGGAAAAAGCAAATCATCGACAGCCGTCAGCTTGTCGCGGAGCAGTTGTCCGGCGTCTCTCAGGTAATGGAAGATCTGGCGAAGGAAATTAAGCGGGAAGGCCAAGAGCTCTTCATGCAGGAGGAGCAGATTCGCAGCGCTTTGGAGGAGTTGGGCTTGTCCATTCACAGCATTGATGTCATCAGTCTGGATGAAGGGAACGTGGAAATTGAGATCATCCATCAATATACGAAAGGATATGATGAGTGCCGTAAAATTATTGCCCCACTGCTTTCCGATATTCTGGGTGAAAACATTGCAGTGAAAAACGAGCAGATGCTCGAAAGAAAAGAGGGATACAGCACGGTATTGTTCGGATCCGCGAAGGAATACGAGGTGGAAACGGGGATCGCCGGGGCAGCCAAGGGCGGCGATTTGTTATCCGGAGACAGCTTCAGCACGGTGGAGCTGGGCAACGGCAAATTTGCGGTGGCGCTTAGCGACGGCATGGGCAACGGAGAGCGGGCGCGCGCGGAAAGCAGCACGGCGCTTTCGATTTTGCAGCAGCTGCTGCAATCCGGCATGGACGAGAAGCTGGCGATCAAATCTCTCAATTCGATTCTGATGCTTCGCTCGTCGGACGAAGTGTTTGCCACTGTGGATGTGGCCCTGATTGATCAGTACAGCGCGAATACGACGTTTATGAAGATCGGTTCTACGCCAAGCTTTATTAAAAGGGGGAATGACGTCATTCCGGTGACGGCGAACAATTTGCCCGTAGGGATTGTGGACGATATCGATATTGATCTCGTGAGCGTCCCCCTGAAGCATGGGGACATCTTGATCATGATGACGGACGGCATCTACGATGCGCCGGGTCATGCCGTCAACAAAGAAATGTGGATGAAGCGGGTGATCTCCGAGATTGAAGCGGACAGTCCGCAGGACTTTGCGGATATTTTGCTCGAGCGGGTGGTGAGGTATCACCAGGGGGAAATCTACGATGATATGACAGTGGTCGTAGCGCGCGTGGAAAAATTCCAACCGGAATGGGCCACCTTCCGCTGGCCGGGGATGCAGCGTGTCGAGCGACCGAAGACGGTTAGTTAATCCTTTCAACTGGGGATCCTCTGCTCTTCAGGTATGGCCGGTGGCTGTACTGATGATCAGGCGTCCCCCTTTTTTTTGTGTCATTCAAAGTTTAGAAATCTCCCTACTGGAAAAGATAGGTAATAGATAGAAGGGAGGACGGAATTATGAAGCAAATTATTCTCGTCACGGACGGGTGTTCCAACGTTGGGATCAGTCCGGTCATAGCGGCGGCGCATGCCAAGGCGGAAGGCATTGTCGTTCATGTGGTCGGCGTGCTGCATGCTGGTGAGACCGATGATTCGGCGGAAGCCGAGATTGGCGAAATCGCTGCGGCGGGCGGAGGGATGAGCCGTGTGGTTCAGCCTTCGCAGCTGTCTCCAACAGTGCAGATGATGACACGCAAGACGGTCACTCAGACCATTCAGCAAGTCGTAGGTCAGGAGCTTCGCAGCATTTTGGGGCATTCCAAGATTGAAGCGCTGCCGCCGGAGCATCGGTCCGAGGTGGTACGGGTTATCGAAGATTTGACGGAGACAGCGAGCTTGAAGGTGGCCTTATTGATTGACACAAGCGCTAGCATGAAGCCAAAGCTTCAAGCGGTGAAAGAGGCTATAGTTGATCTGCAGCTCAGCTTGCAGTCACGAATGGGCGAAAGCTTAATATCGGTCTTCCATTTTCCAGGAAACGTATCCGGCGACCAGGAAATCGTGATGGACCTCGATTGGACAAACGAGCTTGCAAATCTGAATCGGTTGTTCTATAAATTAAACATGAAGGGAACGACGCCCACAGGTCCTGCTTTGCTGAAAGTGGTTCAATTTATGAATGGGAATGCCGATGATAACAAGGGGAGAGCGACTGATGCAGCGGTCGGCCTTTCCAAGAAAAGTGGGACCGTGAAACCAAGCGAGGAAGGGATACTCAGTGACTACGTCGTTTGAGCTTGCAATACCTGTGGAAACCAGGATCCGTGGCAAGTGGAACAAGAATCAATACCGTGTTGAGCGTCTGCTTGGCGAAGGGGAGAACGGCAAAGTGTTTCTGGTGAGCCGGCGCAAGCAATTGTATGCGCTCAAAGTAGGATTCGATCCAGTGGATCACCAATCGGAAGTCAACGCGCTCAAGGCGTTATCTAAATCGTCGACTTCTTTCCAGGATATGCTCGTTGAAGCGGATGATTTTTCACGAGAGGGCATCGATTACCCTTTCTGTGTGATGCGTTATATAAAAGGAAAATCTCTCACTGAATTTATCAAGCAATGCGGAACGGATTGGATTCCTCTGATCGGCCTGAATTTACTGCGCAAGCTGTCGGAGCTCCACGCAAGCGGCTTTGTGTTCGGGGACCTGAAAGCCGAGAATATGATCATTACAGGATACGGCGAAGTGGAACTGATCGACTTCGGAGGGGTGACGTCCAAAGGGCGGGCCGTTAAACAGTTTACGGAGGTATATGACCGCGGGTTTTGGAACGCCGGGTCGCGAACGGCGGATGAAGGCTATGATTTGTTTTCCTTTGCGGTGCTGCTGCTTCAAGTGACCGATCGGGAACGGAAGTTTCAAGGCGCGATCTCAATCTTGCCACAAAACCGAAGCGTAGAATGGCTGTTTGAGCTGCTGAAGGAGCGTCCACAGCTGGCACCGGCAGCTCCCATGCTCCGCAAGGCGCTTACAGGGCGGTACGAGAGCTCGAAGCAGATGCTGGCCGATTGGCGGGCCCGCAGTCTGGGGGACCAGAAGGTACGTAAAAAGCCGGTCAAGGGCGATTGGATTAAGTTATGCTTTGCCGCCTCATTAATTCTATTCGGAACGACCGTTTATTTGGTTTGGCAGTAGGGGCAACTCGTACGGAAGTGGGTAATAAAGAAGAAACGGGCCATTGGGGAAGCGAGAGGGACATGGGATGGAGACGGCACAAACATTAGCTACGAAGGTAGAGCGGTGCATACGAGACGAAAAGCTGATAGAACCGGGGGACGGGGTCGTCGTGGCGGTGTCGGGGGGACCCGATTCCGTAGCGCTGCTTCACCTCCTGTTTGCGTTGTCCGATTGTTATGGCTGGAGGCTGACCGTCGCTCATGTAAATCACGGATTTCGGGGCGCTGAATCCGAACGCGAGGCGGAGCTGGTGAGCGAGCTGGCGCATCGGCTTGGCCTTCCTTTGGAATCAGTCTTCATTGATGTGCCGCGCTATATAGAAGAAACCGGGCTTAGCACACAGGTTGCCGCAAGAGACAAACGCTATGCCTTTTTGCTGGATACGGCGTTGCGCCATCAGGCCAGACGCATCGCGCTCGCGCATCACGCGGATGATCAAGCGGAAACGGTCATGATGCGACTACTGCGTGGAACGGGTCCTTCAGGGCTGGCGGGTATCCCGGTCAAACGAAGAGAAAAAAATGATGTGGAACTTATTCGTCCTATGTTACGTATATACAAATCAGAGCTTCTGCACTATTGCTCCGCACACGGCTTAACCTACTGTACGGACAGCAGTAATCTCCAAACGAAATATTTTCGCAATCAAGTGCGATTGGATGTGCTGCCTTTTCTTTCTCGGTACAATGACCAGCTTCCTTCCGCTTTGAATCGATTGGCCGAAATGATGGCGGGAGAGGATGATTATTTGGAAGTGGAAGCCCGGCGGCTTTGTGAGCGTCATGTAAGCCGGAAAAGCGATTCCTGGGCCTGGAGCGCAGCGTGGTTTGGCGGGGTACATGTTGCTTTACAAAGGCGATTGATTAAACTAATATTAAGTTATCTTGCTTCCGCTTCCGATTCGATTGATTTCCTCAAAATCGAGCAGATTCGGATGGCCGTGCTTAGTAAGCAGCCGACTAATTTTAGGCGGGTGATCGGACAGAACATTACGATCAGCAGGGAATATGATCAAATCGCTGTACATACGATGGTGTTATCACCCTCACCCTATGTCTATGAGGTCAAGGAGAACCAGCCGGAGCTGCTGATTCCCGAGACGGGGGTTCGAGTGGATCTTCGATGGCTTAACGGGACAACGGAAAAGCCGGAGATGGGAGGTCCGTATTCAGCTTGCTTCGATGCGGATGAACTGGTCTTCCCTATTATTTTTCGAAGCCGTCACCCCGGAGATCGAATGCGGCCGCTTGGACTAAACGGGTCGAAAAAAGTAAAGGATATGTTCATCGACAGCAAAATTCCGATGAGCCTGAGGGAAAAAATCCCGATTCTTACGGATGCAGAAGGTCACATTTTATGGCTTCCCGGAGTCCGGCGGTCAGGGCTTGCCGTAACAGGCAATGGAACGAAACGTAGGGTACATATGAAGCTTGACATGGATTTCATCTAAATAAAGTAGGAGGATCTCTTTTGCAAAACGACGTACAGGAAGTACTATACTCCGAGCAGCAAATTCAAGACAAAGTGAAGGAAATGGGCGAACTCATCAGCCGCGATTTTGAGGGACGCAATCCTCTTGTGATCTGCGTTCTTAAGGGTGCCTTCATTTTTATGGCCGACCTGGTGAAACAGATTTCGATTCCGCTGGAAATTGATTTCATGGCGGTGTCCAGCTATGGCGTCTCAACCAAATCTTCGGGTGTCGTCAAAATCATCAAGGATCTCGACATCTCCGTAGAAGGCCGTCACGTGCTAATCGTTGAGGATATTATCGATAGCGGGTTGACTTTAAGCTATCTGATCGATGTACTCGAAAGACGCAATGCCCAATCCATTACTATAGCTGCTTTATTTGATAAGCCGGCGCGTAGGACTGTGGATTTGGACGCAGACTATAAAGGCTACGTCATTCCGGATGAGTTCGTGGTTGGTTATGGTCTGGATTACGGTGAGAAGTACCGCAATTTGCCGTATGTAGGCGTTTTGAAACCGGAAGTGTACTCCCATTAGCATTTCTTGAGATGCCAAGACCTGCTGTGGTACAATATACAAAGTTGCCGTTTGCCTGAGAGGAGGTAGGGAATGAATCGCATTATTCGCAATACAGGCTTTTATCTGCTCATTTTTTTGGTTACCGTCGGAATCGTTCATTTTATCAGCACGCAGAATGATCAGCAGGATATCATTAGCTACGATCAGCTCCGACAAACCTTAGAGGAAAAGAATGTCGAATCGATCATCGTCAAGTACGATGCTCAAACGTATTTAGTTCGAGGGACATATAAAACAGCACAAACGTCGGAAAATAAAAATTTCGAATCCCGTGCGCCGTATGACCCGCAAATTTTCCGTTTGATTGAATCCAGCGACATTCCCCCGGGGAATATTTACATCGAGAGAATGGAAGGGGACAATGTCTGGATTAGTTTCCTCACCTCCATCATCCCGTTTGTGATCATCTTCATCCTGTTCTTCTTCTTACTGAATCAGGCCCAGGGTGGCGGTGGTAAGGTGATGAACTTCGGAAAGAGCAAAGCAAGGCTCTATAATGAAGAGAAGAAACGTGTCACCTTCGAGGACGTCGCCGGAGCCGATGAAGAGAAGCAAGAGTTAGTTGAAGTTGTGGAGTTTTTGAAGGATCCCCGCAAATTTGCGGCGGTGGGTGCTCGCATTCCGAAAGGGGTTCTGTTAAACGGGCCTCCGGGTACGGGGAAAACGTTGCTCGCCAGAGCTGTGGCCGGTGAAGCCGGTGTACCGTTCTTTAGCATCAGCGGTTCCGATTTCGTCGAAATGTTCGTCGGTGTCGGTGCATCTCGTGTACGCGATTTGTTTGAAAATGCGAAAAAGAACGCCCCTTGTATTATTTTTATAGATGAGATCGATGCTGTAGGTCGTCAGCGCGGTGCCGGTTTGGGTGGCGGACATGACGAACGCGAGCAGACGCTCAATCAGCTCCTGGTGGAGATGGACGGATTTGGCGCGAACGAAGGGATTATTATCGTTGCCGCGACGAACCGCCCGGATATTCTTGATCCAGCATTGCTTCGTCCAGGCCGTTTTGACCGACAGATTACAGTAGATCGTCCAGATGTGAAGGGCCGTGAAGCGGTTCTTAAGGTGCATGCCCGCAACAAACCGCTGAACAAAGACGTCAAGCTGGAGCAATTGTCCCGCTATACGACCGGATTCACAGGTGCGGATCTTGAGAATTTGCTGAATGAGGCCGCGCTGATTGCAGCCCGCCGCAACCGCAAGGACATCTCGATGTCTGAAATCGAAGAGGCCTTCGACCGCGTGATCGTCGGGACTCAGAAGAAAAGTCGGATTATCAGCGATCGCGAGAAAAAGATGGTTGCTTACCACGAGGCAGGCCATACGATCGTTGGTCTCCATGTTGAGAACGCCGATGTGGTGCATAAAGTTACGATCATTCCGCGCGGTCGCGCAGGCGGTTACGTCATGATGCTGCCGAAGGAAGGCGAAGACAAAATGATGCAGACGAAGTCCGAGCTGCTCGATAAAGTTACCGGACTTCTTGCAGGCCGTGTATCCGAGGAACTGTTCATTGGAGAAATCGGGACCGGCGCATACAGCGACTTCCAACGGGCTACTGGCATTATACGCCGCATGATTATGGAATTCGGGATGAGCGATAAGCTAGGGCCGATGCAGTTCGGCACAGCACAAGGTCAGGTGTTCTTGGGCCGCGATTTCGGGCATGAGCAGAATTATAGTGATGCCATTGCTTACGAAATCGACCAAGAGATGCAATCCATGATTCGTGCTTGCTACGAACGGGCTAAAGAAACCTTGACCCAATATAAAGACCAGGTTCGTCTTGTTGCGGAAACCTTGATCGAGAGAGAAACCCTCGAGAAGGATCAAATCAAGGAGCTGCTCGAGAAGGGTTCGCTGCCGCCTTTGGAAAAGGAAAGTTTATCTGAACCTAAGTCCGAGGAAGTGAAAGTGAACATCCAAGGCCAGCCATCGCAGGAAAGCACAGAGAATAAATCGGATTTGGATAAAATATATTCCAAAAACGAAGAGGAAGATAAAGATAAATAGAGAGAAATATGATATAACCGGTGCTGGTAACGGCATCGGTTTTTTTCTTTTCCGGAGAGGTTAAAAGGCCTGCTGCGAGCGAAACTTGACTTGAGGCTGGGTATGGTTGTAGAGACGTCGTATAAATACGATTTTTCCGACCTTTTTGTAGCTATTTAAAGATTGACATAGCCTTATCAGTTGTGTAAATTAGGTGTAAATCTTTATAAGCTTTGTGAACAATTTCACCAGACCGTTTCAGCTGATGAAATGAGTTTCCGAGTCGGCTGCGGGTGCACAGAAAAGGATGGTGCGTCATGGAAGCATTAGCATTGGAGCGAAAGGCGGAGCAACAGCGAGAGCTGAAGGAACGAATCGCCCAACTAAAAAAAGAGCGTAATGCTATAATTCTTGCTCATTATTATCAACGTGACGAAATTCAAGAAGTAGCTGATTTTCGGGGGGACTCCTTCTTATTGGCGCAAAAAGCGGCATCAACGGATGCCGATGTCATCGTTTTTTGCGGTGTTCACTTTATGGGGGAAAGCGCGAAAATTCTGGCTCCGAACAAAACCGTGATCATTCCGGATGAAAGAGCCGGTTGTCCTATGGCAGATATGGTCAATGTGGATGGTCTTCGGGAGTTGAAGCGCAAGCATCCGAATGCCAAGGTCGTTGCGTATATCAACACATCGGCTGAGATCAAGGCGGAGACCGATATTTGCTGTACATCTGCGAATGCGATCAAGGTTATCAACTCGGTCGATTCGGATGAAATCATTTGGGTTCCCGATAAAAACTTAGGTGATTACGTTTCCAAATTCACCGACAAAAAGATGATTATCTGGGAAGGTTACTGCAACACTCATGACATGTTGACCGTCAAAGATGTAGAGGAAATGAAAGCCCAGTATCCGAATGCGCAATTCGTGGTTCACCCTGAATGCCGTCCGGAAGTTGTGAAGCTTGGCGATTTTGTAGGGAGTACTACGGGTATTATTAAATACTGTAAAGAATCGGATTGCCAAGAGTTTATCGTGGGTACGGAAGATGGAACCGGCTACCAGCTGCGACTTGACAGTCCGGACAAGACGTTCCATTTTGCCACGAAATATTTGGTTTGTCCTAATATGAAAGTGAACAATTTGAAAAAGGTGGTCAAGTGTTTGGAGACGAACAGTCCCCAAATCTATGTGCCACAGCACGTGGCCGATGAGGCCAGAGCATCCTTGGAGCGCATGTTGCAGGTCAAGTAGCATGCGCTACTTCTCTTCTTGGACGGGTGGGGTCGGAAGCTAATGATACCTCGGTATTTGGTTAATTTTGATCTAGAGAAGCTGCCTCATGTATATACAGATGTCATTGTGATCGGCGCGGGAATCGCCGGTCTTTTTACCGCTCTGAAGGTATCCGAGAAGCATAAAGTGATCATGGCGACGAAAAAATCACTGCTAGACAGCAATACTCGTTACGCTCAGGGTGGCATTGCAGCCGTCATATCGGACGAGGATTCTCCTGCTTACCATCGGCAGGATACGCTTATTGCCGGTGCAGGGCTGTGCTCTTCAGCGGCGGTGGATGTTCTTGTTCATGAAGGTCCGGCAGGTGTAACGGATTTGATCCGTATGGGTACCGAATTCGATATGGAGGACGGCCGTTATGCGTTAACTAAGGAAGGGGCCCACAGCCAGCGGCGTATTCTGCATGCCCAGGGCGATGCGACCGGAGCGGAGATTGTACGTGCACTTTCGGAGAAGACGAAGCAGGAAAAGAACATAGAGCTATGGGATGACCATTTCGTTGTCGACTTGATCACCGAGGACGGCGTATGTTACGGCGCTTTGGTGCAAAAACCGGATGGGCAGAGGGTGTTTGTGCGCGCCAAAGCGACTATCCTGTGCACAGGCGGCGCGGGGCAGTTGTTTCGTTACACGACGAACCCAGAGATTGCCACGGGCGACGGAATCGCTATCGCGTACCGTGCAGGGGCAGATATACGCGATGTAGAGTTTGTACAGTTCCATCCTACAGCATTATGCTACCCGGGGGCCCCTAGGTTTCTGATCTCAGAGGCCGTAAGGGGTGAGGGTGCCGTGCTCCGTAACATCAAAGGAGAGCGTTTTATGGAGCGGTATGATCCCCAATTGGAGCTTGCTTCTCGGGATATCGTTGCACGCGCCATTGTCAGCGAGATGGAGCAGACGAAATCGACGTTCGTTTATATCGATTTTACCCATGAATCGCATGAGTCGGTGAAGAACCGTTTCCCTACGATCTATGAATTCTGCTTAAATTACGGGCTCGATTTGTCTTCCGACTGGATTCCGGTTGCTCCGGCAGCGCATTATATGATGGGCGGAGTAGAGACGGATTTATACGGAGAAACCACGGTGCAGCGCTTATTCGCATGCGGGGAAGTGTCCTCCACCGGCGTTCACGGAGGCAACCGGCTCGCCAGCAACTCTCTATCCGAAGCGATTGTTTTCGGTCGGCGGATTGTGGAACGGATCGAAAAGCTACCTCCGGTGGAAGCGGTACCGTATATACGGGAGGAGCAGCGTTCAAAAGACAACTCCATTCAGCCGGTAGTCGAGAAAAAGCTTAAGTTGCAGAAGCTGATGCTTCGTTACGCGGGGCTAAAGCGGCATGCTAAGGGATTGACAAAAGGATATGAAGAGCTTAGGCGTCACCTGTCTTTTTTGGACAATTGCTTGTCCAAGCGGGAAGAGTACGAATTCGCCAATCTCCTCATTTGCGGACTTCTGACCACTCAGGCAGCATTGATTAGGGAGGAAAGCCGCGGGGGACACTACAGAGAAGATTTCCCGGAAAGAGACGACCTGGTATGGCGCAAGCATACGGTGTTCAGCCGGGTGAACGGTATTAAGGAAGGGAGAAGCGATGATGTTTGAGTTGAATCAAACCGTATTGAATGAAAGCTTAAAGCGGTGGCTGGAAGAAGACATCGGCATGGGCGATGTGACGACGATGACAACGATCCCTTTCGATTCGAAGTCCAAAGGGATTATCCATATGAAGGATAACGGAGTTGTGGCAGGCCTTCCCGTCGCGAAGGCGGTTTTTGCCCTGGTCGACCCTCTGCTTCTGTTTGAAGCTAAGGCGAGCGATGGTGACGTTGTAACGAAAGGAACGATTATTGCGGAAGTCAGCGGCAGGACCCAGAGCATCCTGCTTGGAGAGCGGTTGGCGCTGAATTTGCTGCAGCGGATGTCGGGTATTGCTACTCGGACAAGCCAATTTGTCGAGCGGCTGGAGGGACGGTCCTCGCGGTTGGTCGATACGCGAAAAACGACTCCGGGCCACCGTATGCTGGAGAAATACGCCGTTCGTGTCGGCGGAGGGCATAACCATCGCTTCGGTTTATATGACGCTGTTATGATCAAGGACAATCATATCAAGGGTGCCGGAGGCATCACGAAGGCGATTCAATCTGCTCGAGCCAACATTCCTCACACAATGAAGATTGAACTCGAAGTGGAAAACTTCGCACAGCTGGATGAAGCTTTGGGAGCAGGACCCGATATCATCATGCTGGACAATATGCCGCCGGAACAAATGAAGGAAGCGGTACAGCGCATTAAAAGCAAGGCCCCGCATATCATTGTAGAAGCATCGGGCAACGTCTCGCTCGAGAACGTGCGTACCGTCGCTGAAACCGGCGTTGACGTTATCGCAGTGGGCAGACTGACATACTCTGTTCAGTCGCTCGACATCAGCTTGGATTTGAATGAACAGAAGGGGAAAAAGGAGGACCGTGCATGATTCTGGTGGTGGACGTGGGCAACACCAATATAGTACTCGGCATTTACGAGGGAAAGCAACTGCTGCACCACTGGCGGCTGAGCACGAACCGGTCGGCCACCACGGACGAATACGGCATGATGATGGTGAATTTATTCCGCCATGCGGATATTCGCCTGGAGCAGGTAGAAGGGATCATCATTTCTTCGGTCGTACCTCCACTTATGTTTGTGCTTGAGCATTTATGTTTAAAATACTTAAAGAAAACGCCTCTGATTGTAGGGCCTGGAATCAAAACGGGTCTGAATATCCGCTACGAGAATCCGAAGGAAGTCGGAGCGGACCGGATTGTAAATGCCGTGGCAGCTATCGAGCTGTATGGTTCTCCTTGTATCGTAGTCGATTTCGGAACGGCCACTACCTTCGATTATATCGATGAAGGCGGACAGTACATCGGAGGTGCGGTAGCGCCCGGGATCGGCATATCGACGGAAGCTTTATACCAACGCGCGGCCAAGCTGCCCCGCATTGAGCTAACGAAACCGAAAAGCGTGGTTGGACGCAATACCATCGCTTCCATGCAGGCGGGCATCATTTACGGCTTTGCCGGGCAGGTGGATGGCATCGTGGACCGAATCAAACAAGAATTTGGCTCCGAGCCGAAGGTTATTGCGACAGGCGGTTTAGCGGAGTTAATATCAAGCGAATCGCGTACCATTGAACTGGTCAATCCGCTGCTTACACTGCAGGGATTGCAAATTATTTATGAACGGAATATTGGATAAAGTGTAGTGCTGCAAAGCCATATTTCGGTAAATAGAGAAGGAGCGGCATCATGCAGGATTATTTGATCAGAGCAACGGCGTATGAAGGCAAAGTGCGGATATTTGCTGTGAAAACGACTGGAATTGTAGAAGAGCTCCGGCGCAGGCATCTCACAACACCGACTGCAACGGCAGCTCTGGGACGCACGGTAACGGCAGCTCTTATGATGGGTATCATGCTGAAGGGTGAAGAGAAGCTGACGGTACAAGTGAAAGGTGGCGGGCCTGTCGGCCAGATCGTGGCTGATGCCAATGCTAAAGGGGAAGTGCGGGGATACGTAGATAACCCCGCGGTGGATTTGCCGCTGAATGCCATTGGCAAGCTGGATGTGGCCGGCGCTGTCGGCACCGAAGGCTTTTTGTATATAACGAAAGATCTTGGCTTGAAGGAACCTTACCGGGGGAGCGTACCGATTATCTCCGGGGAGCTGGCCGAGGATTTTACTTATTATTTTGTTAAGTCGGAGCAGACTCCTTCGGCCGTTGCTTTGGGGGTACTCGTTGACGTTGATTATTCAGTAAAAACGGCTGGAGGGTTCATCATCCAGCTGCTTCCTGGGCTTCAAGATGAGGAAATTGCACAGATCGAGAAAGAGCTCAGTACGCTGCCTCCCATCACTACGCTGCTCGATCGGGGTGATTCACTGGAATCCATTATGGAAACCTTGCTCCCTGGAGCCAAAGTGCTTGAACGCTTAGACGATGTCCGCTTCCAGTGCAAATGCTCTCGCGAACGCGTCGAGCAAACCCTGATCAGTATGGGACGCGGGGAGCTGGAGGAGATGCTCAAAGAGGAAGGTCAAGGGGAAGTAGTGTGCCATTTTTGCAATGAGAAGTATCATTTCAGCGGGGATGACTTGAAGGTCCTGATTCAGACCTTGTAGGCCATGAGAAGCATCGGGCGGAGGCGCTCTGTCCGAAGATATAGAGAGCCACCATATGAGGGGATAGGATATGCGAAACGTGAAGGTTTTATGGGGATTGATTGTTGTATTGCTGATCGCAGTTGTTATCCTCTCCTCCGCACTGACGGCCCATACCTTACAACAACCCGATCCAGACAAACATTCGGACCAATCTCAGGATGACGGAGAGGCGCGCATTGTTGCTACTGTCGGAACCAAGAACATCACGCTTGGAGATGTAAAGAAGCAGCTGCTTCAAAAGCATGGACACCAGCAGCTGGACCATATGATAGATCAGGAAGTTATTCGTATAGAGGCTGAGACTCAAGGAATTCTGGTGAGCGAAAGTGAGGTTCAGCAGGAACTGAAACGAATGCAGCAGGGCTATGACAGTGAGAGCCAGTTCTACGAATTGATGAGAGAGCAGCTAGGGTTTACCCCTGAAGCTTTGAAGAACGATGTGTACCACAAATTGCTGGGCGACAAAATTACGATTCAGGGAATTATCATTACCGATCAAGAGGTTTCAGCATATATGGGTGCTCACCAAGAAGAGTTCGAGCCCCGTGTTCAGCTTCGGCTGCAGCATATTGTGGCAGCGAACCGGGAGCAGGCTCAGAGAGCGCTTGACGACTTGGCTAGGGGAGAGGATTTTGCTCAAGTAGCCAAGGAACGTTCGCTTGACGATGCTACGCGTGATAGCGGTGGAGACCTCGGATGGCTCGAAGATGATGATCCGTTCATTCATCCGGCGGTAATGGAAGCAGCCATCTCTCTCAAACCAGGAGAAGTCAGCAAGCCGATGGAGGCTGATGGGCGGTATGTGATTGTTCGGGTTGCGGAACGGAAGGAGCAGTCAAAGGGCAGCCCGGAAGTTCTGCGTGAGCAGGTTCGCAAGGAGCTTGCTTTGCGCGAAGCGCCGCCATTGAATGACGCGCTGGAGAGGCTTCGAAAGAAATGGAATGTAACGCTTAGGGAATCTTTCTAAAAAGATTGACGTGGGAAAATGTGTATTGACAACCTCCTTAAGGGTTGATAAGATAAATTTATAATACCTAGCAAAATACTCGGATATTTTGATACGAACTTGAGGAGGATAACGGAATGGCCAGACTAGTACAAAATGTGACTGAATTAATTGGGGATACGCCGCTTGTAAAATTGAACCGTGTCGTACCGGAAGGCAGCGCAGAGGTTTATGTAAAGCTCGAGTTCCAAAACCCGGGGGCGAGTGTAAAAGACCGGATCGCCATCAGCATGATTAACGTGGCAGAACAAGAGGGACGCATTAAACCGGGTGATACGATTGTGGAGCCAACAAGCGGCAACACGGGAATCGGTCTGGCCATGGTCGCTGCGGCTAAAGGATACAAAGCGATTCTGGTAATGCCGGAAACCATGTCCATGGAGCGACGCAACCTGCTTCGCGCTTACGGTGCGCAGTTGGTGCTGACACCGGGAGCGGAAGGAATGAAGGGCGCGATTAAGCGTGCAGAAGATATTGTGGCCGAGAACCCTGGCTACTTCATGCCGCAGCAATTTAAGAACCAGGCGAACGTAAAAGTTCACCGCGAAACGACGGGTCCGGAAATCGTGGAAGCGATCAAATCCCACGATGGCAAGCTTGACGCCTTTATCTCAGGAATCGGAACGGGCGGAACGATCACAGGCGCCGGCAGCGTGTTGAAGGAGAACTTCCCGAACGTTAAGGTCTACGCAATTGAGCCATCGGCTTCTCCTGTATTGTCCGGAGGTAAACCGGGTCCGCATAAAATTCAAGGCATCGGCGCAGGCTTCGTACCGGACATTTTGAATACGAACGTGTACGACGGAGTTATCACTGTTGAGAACGAAGAAGCGTTCGAAACGTCCCGCCGTGTGGCGAAGGAAGAGGGCATCTTGGGAGGTATTTCCTCCGGCGCAGCGATTTTCGCCGCACTGAAGGTGGCGAAGGAGCTTGGCGCAGGTAAGCGTGTCGTAGCGGTCATTCCGAGTAACGGCGAACGCTATCTGTCCACACCGTTGTATCAATTCGAAGACTAATCAAGGAATCATAAGCCTGCTCGGCTCGGCTGAGCAGGCTTTTTTTTATTCTCGTTTTCAAGTATACTAATCCCAATATCTTTATTGAGAAGCGATTTTTAGGGGGGGGGGCGGATGGCCATGATATTGACTTCATATGAGCAGTGGCAGCAGTGGGCAGGCAGCCACTCCGTGCTTCCTTATGTTAAGAGCTTTCCCTTGAGTGAAACAAGGCCTTTGTCCTGGGCTAGTGCCTGGGAACAAGCGGGGCGGGAATCCTTCGTGCTGGAGAGCGGCAAAGGGGGCAGGTACAGCTTCTTCGGTCTGAAGTCGGCATCTTTTATTGAGGGTTCGGATGAGACGGCAACCGTCACCGGGGAAGATGGTACCCAATCGCGCTGGCACGGTGCTCCACTGGAGCTCGTAAAGCGATGGATGGAACCTTTTCGCTCGCCGGTTGTGGAAGGAGCCCCCAAATGGGTAGGCGGCTGTCTTGGTTTTTGGGGATACGATGTTATCCGCACGATTGAGCGTTTGCCGGTTCGTGCCAAAGCGGATTTGCCTGTGCCTGATTACGCCTTCATGCGGGTGGACGAGCTCTGGGTCATCGATCATGAGGATCAGCTGCTGTACTGCTCTGTAAACATATTTTGTCCAGCGGAACAAAATGGAGAAGACTCGTGGCTTCGAAGACGCTATCTCGAAGCGGGGGAAGCTGTGGAGGGAATGAAGCGCATTTGGGACCGGATTATTTCTGCAAACTCCGATCCTGAGATGCTGCAAAGATTGGACGAGCAGCGTCGTATAATGGAAGAGGACGACCTTCAGGTGGATGTCGACGCCATTCCCGGACTTAGGACTGACTTTCCGAGAGAAGATTATATCCAAGCTGTTCGCCAAATTCGTGATTATATCGGGGCGGGGGACGTTTTCCAAGTCAATTTATCGGTACGTCAGCACAAAGCGCTGGAAGCACCGCCGGAGGAGATCTACGAATGGCTTCGGCTTGTGAATCCCTCTCCCTACATGGGTATGCTCCGTTTCGGCGATTTTCACCTCGTTTCCGGCTCGCCGGAGCTGCTGGTACAGCTGGAGCGGGGAGCGGTCCGTACCCGTCCTATAGCGGGAACCCGCCCGAGGGGGGCTACCCCGGAAGAGGATCGCAGGCTCGCCGATGAGCTGATCCACAATGAGAAGGAACGGGCAGAACATATTATGCTGGTCGACTTGGAGCGCAACGATGTGGGACGCATTTCCACTTACGGCACTGTACGGGTCAAAGATTTTATGGTCATCGAATATTACTCCCATGTCATGCACATCGTATCTCAAGTAGAAGGGCAGCTGGCGGCGGGGCGGGATGCTTATGATGTCATTGCTGCGACCTTCCCAGGAGGAACGATTACGGGCGCTCCGAAAATCCGTACAATGGAAATCATAGAAGAGCTCGAGCCCGTTCGGCGAGGCCCGTATACCGGTTCGATCGGCTGGATTGACTATAACGGGGATATGGAATTTAATATTGTTATACGAACATTGGTTGCAGCGGGGGGCGTAGGTTATGTACAGGCCGGTGCAGGGATCGTGATCGACTCTGTTCCGGAGAAAGAGTACACGGAATCTATCAATAAAGCTAAAGCCATGTGGAAGGCGATTCAATACAGCGAACGGAAACCATTGTACCACGGGAGGGAAAATCCATGATATTGGTAATCGATAATTACGATTCGTTTACGTACAATCTGGTTCAATACTTAGGTGAGCTGGGGGGACAGGTGGAAGTGCGCCGCAACGACGAGATCGATCTTGCGGGCATTGAGGCGTTGAAGCCGGATCATATTCTCATTTCCCCGGGGCCATGCACACCGAATGAAGCGGGGATCAGTCTTAGTCTGATCGAGCATTTCAAAGGAACAATTCCTATATTGGGTGTTTGCCTCGGCCACCAATCGATCGGACAAGTGTTCGGCGGAGATGTTATTCGCGCGGAACGGCTAATGCACGGCAAGACCTCGGCCATATATCATGATGGAAAAGGTGTATTCCAAGGCCTACCGTCCCCTTTTACCGCGACCCGGTATCATTCATTAATTGTCAAGAAAGAGACGCTTCCGGACTGCCTGGAAATCAGCGCTCACACGGCGGAAGGCGAAATTATGGGGCTTCGTCATAAAGAATACCGGATTGAAGGGGTACAATTCCATCCGGAATCGATTGTTACGGATCACGGGCACCAAATGCTCCGGAACTTTCTGAAAGAAACGGCAGTGGGTCAAGCGTGATTATCGATGTGAACGGCAATTGCATAGAGGAAAACCAGGCTGTGGTCTCCGTATACGACCATGGCTTTCTTTACGGGATGGGTTTGTTTGAAACATTTCGAACGTACGGGGGGCAACCTTTTTTGCTGGAATGGCACTTGGAGCGTTTGGCGTCCGGTTGCAGGGAACTCGACATGGTCTGCCAGCCGGATCTGGAGGCATTGAAGCGGAGGATTGGCCGTCTGTTGGAATTGAACCGTCTCCACGATGCTTATTTTCGATTGACGGTTACGGCCGGGGTTAATGTGCTAGGTTTGCCGGCGGGTTCCTATGAGAAGCCGGTCGAAGTGCTTTATGTGAAGTCTCTGCCTCCAATGGATTCTGTCGTCTATCGTGAAGGGAAAGCGCTGCAGCTTCTCAAGCTGCGCCGCAGTACGCCGGAAGGAACGGTCAGGTTAAAGTCGCTACATTATATGAACAACATTCTGGCCAAAAAAGAAATGAAACGCTACCCTTGGGCTGCCGGGGCAGAAGGATTATTTCTGGATGCGGGGGGCCATCTGTGCGAAGGCATTGTGAGTAATGTATTTTTCCTACGTCAAGGGTCGATGTACACACCTGCAGTGGAAACCGGACTGTTGCCCGGGGTCACGAGAAGGTATGTTATCTCTGCAGCGGAAAGCGAAGGATTGAACGTGTCGGAAGGCCTATACGACTGGGACGATCTGCTTGAAGCCGATGAGGTTTTCGTAACGAATTCCATACAGGAGCTCGTTCCCATCACGACATTGTTCGATGAAACCGGCAAGGCCCAACGTATAGGCTCCGGATCGGTAGGGCCAACGACAATGCGATTGCTTCAGGCTTATAGAGCAGCGGCGGCAAGGAGGAATGATCGTGCGTAATAATGATGAGCTTCAGTTGGGGAGCATCTGCAGCCAACTGAACGATCGTACATTGATTATGGGAATACTGAACGTCACTCCCGACTCGTTCTCCGATGGCGGGCGCTACATTGATCCGGCCTCAGCGGTTGCTCGTGCGGAGCTTATGCTGCAGGAAGGCGCGGACATCCTCGATATCGGCGGGGAGTCCACTCGGCCCGGGTTTGCGCCTGTACCTTTGGAAGAGGAGCTGCGGCGTGTGATCCCGGTAATTGAAGTGTTGAGACAAGCGGGCATCACGGCACCGATTTCCGTTGATACCTATAAAGCGGAAACAGCGAGACAAGCTTTGGAAGCGGGGGCCAACCTCATCAACGATATTTGGGGCCTGCAAAGGGATGCTGCGATGGCTGAAGTGTCCGTCCGATACGGGTGTCCGATCGTCCTGATGCATAATCGCACTGAAGCGGAGTATGCTAACTTTATCCAAGACGTCTTGGAAGACCTGCAGCTGACGGTCGAAAGAGCGCATGCGGCAGGAATCCGTGATGAACAAATTATTTTGGACCCGGGCATCGGATTTGCCAAATCGCTTGAACAAAACCTGCAGCTGATGAACCACCTGGACCGGATTGCAGCTTTAGGGTATCCGGTACTGCTCGGAACCTCCCGCAAAAGCATGATACGTCATACGCTGAACCTTCCCCCGGACGACGTCATCGAGGGTACGGCAGCTACGGTTGCGCTTGGCATTGCTCAGGGTTGCCGCATCATGAGGGTCCACGACGTAAAAGCCATGAAGCGGGTGGCGGAGATGACCGATGCGATCCTCCGTCAGCGCTAAAGGACGATGGGCTTCGCATGACGGCATAAGAGGAGGCACGGGTAATGGCAGACAAAATGATGTTAAAAGGGATGTCCTTTTTCGGAAACCACGGTGTCTTTCCTGAAGAAAACAAGTTGGGTCAGCGCTTTTATGTAGATACCGAGCTTTACTTTCCGCTCGATCAAGCCGGGCGCTCTGATCGGCTCGAGGATACAGTGAATTATGCCGAAATATACGAATTAATCAAACGAATTGTCGAGCAGAAGACGTTCAAGTTGATCGAGGCGCTTGCCGAAGATATTGCATCTGAACTTCTGCAAACTTATACTAATATAAATGAAATTACCGTTCGTGTGGTGAAGCCTCACCCGCCTTTTGCGATTGTTTTTGACGGTGTGACGGTTGAAATTCACAGAAAGCGGGCTTCCATTCTATGAACTCACGCAATGAAGGTACATCCGGGTCTTCTGCATTCGCATACATCGGTCTGGGCTCCAACATGGGAGACCGGGAGCGCTATTTACGGGATGCGGTGCGGTTTTTGCAGGAATCTGCAGAAGTACGGGTAACCGGGGAATCGGGATTATATGAGACTGATCCGGTCGGGTATGTGGACCAAGCCCAATTTTTGAACCAGGTAGTGGAAGTTAGCACGACGCTTGATCCCGAACGATTGTTCGAACGAATGCTGGACATTGAGCTGCGATTAAACCGCAAGCGGGATATTCGATGGGGACCTCGAACGATTGATTTGGATTTGCTGCTGTTCGGAGAGCGGTCGCAAGACAGTCCTGATTTGATCCTGCCGCATCCGCGTATGATGGAACGTGCCTTTGTGCTTGTGCCGCTAATTGAAGTGATGTCGCTTCGGGATCCGATACAGGTGGAACAATGGAGCAAGCAGCTTGAGCGGATGGAAGGAAAGGAAGGCGTCAGATTGTGGAAAAGAACGCATTAGCGCAGCGCATCCGCGCTTTTCGCAAATTAAAAGGGTTTACGCAGACCGAATTGGCGCAGAAGCTCGATGTATCGATTGCCGTACTCGGCTCCATCGAACGCGGAACCCGTAAGGCCGATCTAAAAATGATTCGCAAAATATCTGATGCGCTCAGCATCGAACCGGAAGAGCTGTCTTCCTCTGCGGGCGTAAAAACGTATTATTCTTAATCCAACCGGAAAGGAGATAGACTCATGCTAACAATAGGTAATGTAACCGCACCAAACAAAGTGGTTTTGGCTCCTATGGCGGGGGTGTGCAACCCTGCGTTTCGCTTAATCGCCAAGGAATTCGGCACCGGCCTCGTATGTGCCGAAATGGTGAGCGATAAGGCGATCCTGCACGGCAATCACCGCACGTTGGAGATGCTTTACGTGGATGAACGGGAAAAGCCGCTCAGCCTGCAAATTTTCGGTGGAGATACCGAAACGCTGGTGGAAGCTGCGAAATATGTCGATCAGAACACGAACGCGGATATTATTGATATCAATATGGGCTGCCCTGTTCCTAAAATCACCAAGTGTGACGCAGGGGCACGATGGTTGCTGGATCCCGGTAAAATCGAGCAAATGGTATCCACCGTATCGAAGGCGGTCAGCAAACCGCTCACGGTGAAAATGCGCATCGGTTGGGATGACGATCATGTTTATGCCGTGCAGAATGCCAAGGCTGTAGAGAACGGTGGAGGCGCAGCGGTGTCCGTACATGGCCGGACCCGCGTGCAGATGTATACGGGTCACGCCAACTGGGATATCATCAAAGAGGTGAAAGAGGCCGTATCGATTCCCGTCATCGGGAACGGGGATGTTTTTACCCCGGAGGATGCCAAGCGAATGCTGGATCACACCGGTGTGGACGGCGTCATGATCGGCCGGGCTGCTTTGGGTAATCCCTGGATGCTGTACCGTACGATCCAGTATCTGACCCATGGGGAACTTCCTGATGAACCTAGCCCGCAGGAGAAAATTCGTATTGCCATTCTGCATTTGGATCGTTTAACCGCTTTAAAGGGAGAATCCGTGGCCGTCAAAGAAATGCGTAAGCATCTGGCTTGGTATCTTAAAGGTCTTCATGGCGGAGCCCGAATCAAGGATGCCATTATGGAGCAGACGAAGCGGGAAGCGATGGTGCAGCTATTGAATGATTATGTCGAATCATTGGAAGACCGTGCTGCTACGGTCCATTAAACCGAAGGAAAATGGACGATAACGGGATGTTTGGCGTACATTGACATTTGGTTAGGCTTGAAATATAATCAGTCAATAATTGATTAGCGCAGGGCATCAAGGACATGAAGCGTCAGCGCGTTCATATAGTAATTATTAGTGAATTCATACTCGATGGAGCTCGAATTATGAAAATCTTTCACACGACGGGAGATAAGTAGCATGGCCGAAAAAGAAGTCATTCTCACGCAGGAAGGTTTGAAAAAGCTTGAGGAAGAACTGGAACATTTGAAATCGGTCAAGCGCCGCGAGGTGGCTGAACGGATTAAAGTGGCAATCGGTTATGGTGATATCAGTGAAAATTCCGAATATGAGGATGCCAAGAATGAGCAGGCTTTCGTAGAAGGCCGGGTCATTACTTTGGAGAAAATGCTGCGCAATGCGCGGATCATTAACAATGACGAAGTCGATACCGAAACGGTAAATGTGGGTTCCATCGTTATTCTGAAGGATCTCGAATTCGGAGACATTGTGGAGTATTCCATTGTAGGTACAGCGGAATCGGACCCTTTCCAGAATAAAATATCCAATGAAAGTCCGGTTGGCAAAGCCATTCTTGGCAAGCGCAAAGGATCTGTTGTCGACGTTAACGTACCTGCAGGTGTCATACAATATGAAATCGTAGACATTAAGAAGTAATTGGGATAAAAAAAGCTTCCGTGGGAAGCTTTTTTTCCTATAGAATGGGTGTACACGTTTATTTTATGAATCAAGGAGTTGGAAACATGACTGTGGAATTGGAATTGAACGAGTTGCTGCAAATTCGACGCAATAAATTGGACGAGCTGCGCGGCATGGGAATCGACCCGTTCGGACAAAAGTACGAAAGAACGCATCATGCGGGCGAAATTCTTAAAGCTTATGAGGAAAAGACGAAGGAAGAGCTTGAAGCGCTTTCCGCTGAAGTGAGCATTGCCGGACGGATCATGCAGAAGCGGGAGATGGGTAAAGCAGGTTTTGCGCATTTGCAGGATATTACGGGAAAAATTCAAATTTATGTTCGGGCTGATACGGTTGGTGAAACGAAATATCGTGCATATGATTTACTCGATATCGGTGATTTGATTGGCATTCGCGGTACGGTATTCAAGACCAAGACCGGGGAGCTGTCTATTAAAGCAAAATCATTGGAGGTGCTCTCTAAGTCACTCCTGCCCCTCCCGGAAAAATACCACGGCCTGAAGGATGTCGAGCTTCGCTACCGTCAACGTTACGTCGATCTGATTATGAATCAGGACGTTCAGCAAACGTTTATTGCGCGTTCCAAAATTATTCAATCGATGCGCCGTTATCTGGATTCCCTCGGGTATTTGGAAGTGGAAACACCAACCTTGCACGCTATTGCCGGCGGCGCGGCGGCACGGCCGTTCATTACGCACCATAATGCACTGGACATGCAGCTCTACATGAGGATTGCGATTGAACTTCATTTGAAGCGATTGATCGTAGGCGGCTTGGAGAAAGTGTATGAGATCGGGCGCGTTTACCGTAATGAAGGTATCTCCACGCGGCATAACCCGGAGTTCACTATGATCGAGCTGTATGAGGCTTACGCCGATTATCACGATATCATGAAGCTCACCGAAGAAATGATTGCCCATATTGCGCAGGAAGTTCTCGGCACGACCCAAATTACGTACCAAGGCCAAGAAATCGATTTGTCCCCGCCTTGGCGCCGCGTCTCTATGGTGGATGCGATTAAAGAAGTAGTCGGCGTTGATTTTAGCGCTGATATCAGTGATGAAGAAGCTCATAGGCTTGCAAAAGAGCACAAGGTACCTGTGGAGCCGATGATGACCTATGGCCATATCGTGAATCAGTTCTTTGAGACGTTCGTCGAGCAAACATTAATTCAGCCTACGTTTATTACCGGCCATCCGGTAGCGATCTCGCCGCTGGCAAAGAAGAATGATCAGGATCCGAGGTTTACCGACCGCTTTGAGCTGTTTATTGTTGCGCGCGAGCACGCGAATGCATTCACCGAGTTGAACGACCCGATCGATCAGCGCGAACGTTTTGAAGCGCAGCTGGTGGAGCGGGAGCAAGGTAATGACGAAGCGCATGAGATGGACGAAGATTTCGTTCGCGCCCTGGAATATGGTATGCCGCCAACAGGTGGCCTCGGCATCGGTATCGATCGTTTGGTTATGCTGCTGACCAATGCCCCATCCATTCGCGATGTACTGCTTTTCCCATTGATGCGTGAGCGTCAGGGCGAATAAAGGAATCAAGAGTATGCCTTTGCAGCTAAGCTGCAGGGCATACTTTTTTTGTGGGTAAATATACCAGTTGCATTGTATTCTGCAATTTGTTATATTACTTCTTGTCGCTTTTGCGGCAGATGTTCGTTAAAAGAAAGAAAGACAGCAAGCAAAAAAATGATTGAAAAATAATGCTTGCATTTAACTAGGTTGATATGATATATTAATCAAGTCGCTTTTGGCGGGAATGAGAAAACGAAGTCGAAAAACGATGAAGAATTGCCCTTTGAAAACTGAACAACGAGTGAGTGCATTAAATAGAGAATCAATTGATTCTCGCCAGCATTGCAATGAGCTTTTCAATCAGCTTTTCTTAATGGAGAGTTTGATCCTGGCTCAGGACGAACGCTGGCGGCGTGCCTAATACATGCAAGTCGAGCGGATTTATCCTTCGGGATAAGTTAGCGGCGGACGGGTGAGTAACACGTAGGCAACCTGCCTGTAAGATCGGGATAACTACCGGAAACGGTAGCTAAGACCGAATAGCTGGTTTCTCCGCATGGGGAGATCAAGAAACACGGCGCAAGCTGTGGCTTACAGATGGGCCTGCGGCGCATTAGCTAGTTGGTGAGGTAATGGCTCACCAAGGCGACGATGCGTAGCCGACCTGAGAGGGTGATCGGCCACACTGGGACTGAGACACGGCCCAGACTCCTACGGGAGGCAGCAGTAGGGAATCTTCCGCAATGGACGCAAGTCTGACGGAGCAACGCCGCGTGAGTGATGAAGGTTTTCGGATCGTAAAGCTCTGTTGCCAAGGAAGAACGCCTCGGAGAGTAACTGCTCTGAGGGTGACGGTACTTGAGAAGAAAGCCCCGGCTAACTACGTGCCAGCAGCCGCGGTAATACGTAGGGGGCAAGCGTTGTCCGGAATTATTGGGCGTAAAGCGCGCGCAGGCGGCTACTTAAGTTTGGTGTTTAAGCCCGGGGCTCAACCCCGGTTCGCACCGAAAACTGGGTGGCTTGAGTGCAGGAGAGGAAAGCGGAATTCCACGTGTAGCGGTGAAATGCGTAGAGATGTGGAGGAACACCAGTGGCGAAGGCGGCTTTCTGGACTGTAACTGACGCTGAGGCGCGAAAGCGTGGGGAGCAAACAGGATTAGATACCCTGGTAGTCCACGCCGTAAACGATGAGTGCTAGGTGTCGGGGATTCGATTCCTCGGTGCCGAAGTAAACACAATAAGCACTCCGCCTGGGGAGTACGCTCGCAAGAGTGAAACTCAAAGGAATTGACGGGGACCCGCACAAGCAGTGGAGTATGTGGTTTAATTCGAAGCAACGCGAAGAACCTTACCAGGTCTTGACATCCCTCTGAATACGGTAGAGATATCGTAGGCCTTCGGGACAGAGGAGACAGGTGGTGCATGGTTGTCGTCAGCTCGTGTCGTGAGATGTTGGGTTAAGTCCCGCAACGAGCGCAACCCTTGAACTTAGTTGCCAGCATTCAGTTGGGCACTCTAAGTTGACTGCCGGTGACAAACCGGAGGAAGGTGGGGATGACGTCAAATCATCATGCCCCTTATGACCTGGGCTACACACGTACTACAATGGCCGGTACAACGAGAAGCGAAACCGCGAGGTGGAGCGAATCTTTATAAGCCGGTCTCAGTTCGGATTGCAGGCTGCAACTCGCCTGCATGAAGTCGGAATTGCTAGTAATCGCGGATCAGCATGCCGCGGTGAATACGTTCCCGGGTCTTGTACACACCGCCCGTCACACCACGAGAGTTTACAACACCCGAAGTCGGTGGGGTAACCCGCAAGGGAGCCAGCCGCCGAAGGTGGGGTAGATGATTGGGGTGAAGTCGTAACAAGGTAGCCGTATCGGAAGGTGCGGCTGGATCACCTCCTTTCTATGGAGTCCATGTCGTCTGTAGGGCGACGGACAAATCTGCAGCGAAAGCTGTATCACACTCACTCGTTGTCAGTTTTGAAAGGCGCAATGCCTTTCGGTCTTGGCAAAAATGTCAAAAGCTGATGCTTGCATCGGCCGCGGCGAACATGCTAAGATATCGTTCCTGCCGGTGAAACGGTAGCGAATAAACAAAGTTTGTTCCTTGAAAACTGGATATCGAAACAAAGTAACAATGCTGAATCATCCTTAGATCTTTGATCTATAACTACGCTAAGACTTCATGTCAAAGCATTGGTTAAGCTATAAAGAGCACACGGAGGATGCCTAGGCACCAGGAGCCGAAGAAGGACGTGGCGAACGACGAAATGCCTCGGGGAGCCGTAAGCAGGCTTTGATCCGGGGATGTCCGAATGGGGGAACCCGCATGTGGTAATTCGCATGTACCATGCAGTGAATACATAGCTGCATTGGAGGCATACGAGGGGAACTGAAACATCTAAGTACCCTCAGGAAAAGAAAACAAAAGTGATTCCGTCAGTAGCGGCGAGCGAAAGCGGATTAGCCCAAACCAGGAAGCTTGCTTTCTGGGGTTGTGGGACGTCAATGTGGGTTGAGCAGAGTAAGTGAAGCGGTCTGGAAAGGCCGGCCAAAGAAGGTAAAAGCCCTGTAGCTGAAATTCTGCGAAAACCCTAGACGGATCCCGAGTACCGCGAGACACGTGAAACCTCGTGGGAATCCGGCAGGACCATCTGCCAAGGCTAAATACTCCCTGGTGACCGATAGTGAAGCAGTACCGTGAGGGAAAGGTGAAAAGAACCGCGGGAGCGGAGTGAAAAAGAACCTGAAACCGTGTGCTTACAAGAAGTCAGAGCCCGTTAATGGGTGATGGCGTGCCTTTTGTAGAATGAACCGGCGAGTTACGTTCCCGTGCGAGGTTAAGGTGAGAAGCCGTAGCCGCAGCGAAAGCGAGTCTGAATAGGGCGCTTGAGTACGTGGACGTAGACCCGAAACCGTGTGATCTACCCCTGTCCAGGGTGAAGGTGCGGTAACACGCACTGGAGGCCCGAACCCACGAATGTTGAAAAATTCGGGGATGAGGTGGGGGTAGCGGAGAAATTCCAATCGAACTCGGAGATAGCTGGTTCTCCCCGAAATAGCTTTAGGGCTAGCCTCGGGAGATGCGTCGTGGAGGTAAAGCACTGATTGGGTGCGGGGCCCGCCAAGGGTTACCAAGTCCAGTCAAACTCTGAATGCCACAGACGTTATCCCGGGAGTCAGACAGTGAGTGCTAAGATCCATTGTCAAGAGGGAAACAGCCCAGATCATCAGCTAAGGTCCCCAAGTGTGTGTTAAGTGGGAAAGGATGTGGAGTTGCACAGACAACCAGGATGTTGGCTTAGAAGCAGCCACCATTTAAAGAGTGCGTAATAGCTCACTGGTCGAGTGACTCTGCGCCGAAAATGTAACGGGGCTAAACACACCACCGAAGCTATGACTAGACGTCTATGACGTCATGGGGTAGGGGAGCGTTGTAATCGGGTTGAAGCTAGATCGTGAGGACTGGTGGACTGGTTACAAGTGAGAATGCCGGTATGAGTAACGAAAAGATCAGTGAGAATCTGATCCGCCGAAAGCCTAAGGGTTCCTGAGGAAGGTTCGTCCACTCAGGGTTAGTCGGGACCTAAGGCGAGGCCGAAAGGCGTAGTCGAAGGACAACAGGTTGAAATTCCTGTACCACCGTGAACCGTTATGAGCAATGGGGTGACGCAGAAGGATAGTGACGCGAGCTGATGGATGCTCGTCCAAGCAGTAAGGCTGATGTGTAGGCAAATCCGCACATCATTAAGGCTAAGCTGTGATGGGGAGGGAAAATTACAGTACCGAAGGTCATGAGTTCAGGCTGCCAAGAAAAGCCTCTAGCCAGGGAGAAGGTGCCCGTACCGCAAACCGACACAGGTAGGCGAGCAGAGCATGCTAAGGCGCGCGGAAGAACTCTCGTTAAGGAACTCGGCAAAATGACCCCGTAACTTCGGGAGAAGGGGTGCCTCGGTAGGGTGAATAGCCCGAGGGGGCCGCAGTGAAAAGGCCCAAGCGACTGTTTAGCAAAAACACAGGTCTGTGCGAAGCCGCAAGGCGAAGTATACGGGCTGACGCCTGCCCGGTGCTGGAAGGTTAAGGGGAGCGGTTAGGAGCAATCCGAAGCTGTGAACCGAAGCCCCAGTAAACGGCGGCCGTAACTATAACGGTCCTAAGGTAGCGAAATTCCTTGTCAGGTAAATTCTGACCCGCACGAATGGCGTAACGACTTGGGCGCTGTCTCGACGAGAGATCCGGTGAAATTTTAATACCTGTGAAGATGCAGGTTACCCGCGACAAGACGGAAAGACCCCATGGAGCTTTACTGCAGCTTGATATTGGACTTTGGTACGATCTGTACAGGATAGGTGGGAGCCTGAGAAGCATGAGCGCCAGCTTGTGTGGAGGCGACGTTGGGATACCACCCTGATCGTATCGGAGTTCTAACCTGGTACCGTGATCCGGTATGGGGACAGTGTCAGGTGGGCAGTTTGACTGGGGCGGTCGCCTCCTAAAGAGTAACGGAGGCGCCCTAAGGTTCCCTCAGAATGGTTGGAAATCATTCGAAGAGTGCAAAGGCATAAGGGAGCTTGACTGCGAGACAAACAGGTCGAGCAGGGACGAAAGTCGGGCTTAGTGATCCGGTGGTACCGCATGGAAGGGCCATCGCTCAACGGATAAAAGCTACCCTGGGGATAACAGGCTTATCTCCCCCAAGAGTCCACATCGACGGGGAGGTTTGGCACCTCGATGTCGGCTCATCGCATCCTGGGGCTGAAGTAGGTCCCAAGGGTTGGGCTGTTCGCCCATTAAAGCGGTACGCGAGCTGGGTTCAGAACGTCGTGAGACAGTTCGGTCCCTATCTGTCGTGGGCGTAGGAAATTTGAGAGGAGCTGTCCTTAGTACGAGAGGACCGGGATGGACGTACCGCTGGTGTACCAGTTGTCTCGCCAGAGGCACGGCTGGATAGCTAAGTACGGAAGGGATAAGCGCTGAAAGCATCTAAGCGTGAAGCCCCCCTCAAGATGAGATTTCCCAATTAGTAAGACCCCTTGTAGACGACGAGGTTGATAGGTTCGGGGTGGAAGCGCGGCAACGTGTGGAGCTGACGAATACTAATCGGTCGAGGGCTTATCCAAATACATGAACTTCAGCATGCTTTGTTTCGATCCAGTTTTCAGGGCGCAAACCTGAATATGTTTGGTGATGATGGCGGAAGGGAACCACGCGTACCCATACCGAACACGAACGTTAAGCCTTCCAGCGCCAATGGTACTTGGACCGCAGGGTCCTGGGAGAGTAGGACGTCGCCAAGCAAACCAAGAGCTTCTTCGGATTAGTATCCGGGAGGCTCTTTTGCATTGCATACATGGAATTGAAAATGATGTAGATAAGCGTACACTTTTTATTATAAAAAATAAGCCGCGAAGGGCTTATTTTGATTGATGGCGTTTGTTGGTCAGCAGCAATGAGATGGTCTGTATCATATTCTTTTTTAAACGATATAACCGGGCTAATGGTTCTTTTAAATCAGCATGAAGGTTTTGTTTGGTCTCTTCGCGAGTGGCTTCCCAAATTTGCATAGCTTGTTTTCTGTATTTCGTTTCATTCATCATAACAAGCACCTCCGTCATTTTCCTAGTATTTGAAAACGCTTTCGGTATTATTCATTATATGATAAAAAATTGCGATTGCACAGTATATTTTTTAGAAAATTCAAAAAAATATGTACATGTTAAAGGATGCTCTGAACCATTTTATATTCGGATCAAAAGAGGATGCTCTTTTTGTAAAAAGACATAATCCACGGGAAAGAATACATAATAAACATAAGATCCAACTTGTTCTGCCGTTAATATGTAATCAAGATGCACCTTAGAAATCGACAGGCTCTGAAGGCTGTGCGGGTGTTGCATTATTGTATAAATCTGATATAATGTTTCTAAAGTCAAAGAAAGTCAAAGTCAACTTACGGCTTTCGGCTTCATGTAATGGTACAACAGGCATAAAAATGGCTTTACTTCTGCCTTTGGAGGACAAAACGATGCGCAATGTTTCAGAAATTATCGAACAGTATCTGAAGCAGGTTTTGCAGCAGAGCCCGGGCGGTGTGATTGAAATCCAGCGAAATGATCTTGCGGATCAATTTAACTGTGTTCCATCACAAATCAACTATGTCATCAGCACTCGGTTTACCTTGGAAAAAGGGTATATTGTCGAAAGTAAGCGAGGTGGCGGCGGCTACATTCGAATTCAGAAGATTGAACTGCATTCTCATGGGCCAGTGCTTGACCATATATTTCGAACGATTAGCTCGCATATGGATCAATCCGCTTCGGAAGGACTGCTGTACCAGCTTGAGGAGGGCGGCTTCATCACCGCAAGGGAAGCGGCCATAATGAAGGCAGCTATGGCTAGAGAGGTTCTGACTTTGAAACTCCCGCTTCGCGACGAAATTCGGGCGAAGCTTCTTAAAGCCATGCTGATCTCCTTGCTAAGCAAATGAAGGAGGGAACCGGATGATATGTCAAGAATGTGGTAAGAAGCAGGCAACTCTCCATTTTACTAAAATATTAAATGGTGAGAAGACAGAATTTCATATTTGTGAGTCATGCGCCAGAGAAAAGGGAGAGCTGATACCGGGAACACCGAACGGCTTCTCTATTCACAACCTGCTAAGCGGATTACTCGATTTCGAACCATCAGCGCACAGTACGCTGGCGAACAAAGTTCAACCTAGCCGCTGCGAGCATTGCGGGCTTACCTACACTCAATTCAGTAAAGTGGGACGATTCGGCTGCAGCGAATGTTATAAACATTTTGGCGAGAAATTGGACCCCCTTTTCAAAAGAGTTCATGGAAACATAATGCACACCGGTAAGGTTCCTAAACGTTCTGGTGGGTTAATTAAAGATAAACGTGAAATAGATCAATTAAAGAAAGAACTGCTGGTGTCCATTGAAAATGAAGAATTCGAACAAGCGGCCAAGCTTCGGGACCAGATTCGCGAGCTAGAGAAAAAAGTAGCCGAAGGCTGAGTTCAATATGGGCTGTAAGGGGGAATGCTTATGACAGAAGCTAGCCGATTTACACAGCATGCGCTAAGCGAGTGGATGAGGGGGGAAGGACCTGATTCCGATATCGTGATTAGCAGTAGAATTCGCATTGCCCGAAATTTACGGGCCTACCCTTTTCCTATGTTGGCGACGAACCAACAGTCCAAAGAGGTATTGGATCAAGTATCGCAGGTACTTGATAAAGATGAACTGGATACGATCAGCAAGTTTACGCTGTTGCCGCTTTCGGAACTGAATGAGTTGGAGAAACGGGTGCTGGTCGAGAAACATTTGATCAGTCCGGCCTTGGCCAACGAGTCTCGGAACGGTGCAGTCATTTTAAGTGATAATGAAGCAATCAGCATCATGGTGAATGAAGAAGATCATCTGCGAATACAATGCTTGTGCCCCGGTTTTCAAATTAAAGAAGCGTGGGAATTGGCCAGCGAAATCGACGATGCGTTCGAAGTCCAGCTGAACTACGCTTTTGATGAGAAAAGAGGATACATGACGAGCTGCCCGACGAATGTCGGAACGGGTATTCGCGCATCGGTGATGATCCACCTTCCGGCGCTGGTGCTTACACAGCAGATCAATCGAATTTTGTCGGCTATCACACAGGTAGGATTGGCGGTTCGGGGTCTGTATGGTGAAGGCAGCGAGGCGCTCGGTAACCTGTTCCAAATATCCAACCAGATTACGCTTGGACAGTCGGAGGATGAAATCATTGATAATCTTTACAGCGTAGTAAGGCAGATTATCGAGCACGAGCGGGCGGCCAGACAGAAGCTAGTGTATGAAACGAAGGCTAAAATTTTGGACCGTGTCAGCCGTTCTTACGGTATACTATCATACGCAGCTATTATGGATTCCAAAGAAGCGGCACAGCGTCTGTCGGATGTGAGGCTCGGAATTGATTTGGAGTTTATCAAGAATGTGTCACCTCATGTGCTCAATGAGCTTTTGGTGATGACCCAACCGGGTTTTTTACAGCAGTCAGCAGGAGAAAAGCTAACGCCTGAAGAAAGAGACATAAGAAGGGCTCAACTGATGAGAGACAAAATATCTCAATCGGATGAGTCTGGAGTCGGCTAACCTAGAAAGTATCCTATTCTTACTAATTTTTGGAGGTGTTATACATGATGTTTGGCAGATTTACGGAACGTGCGCAGAAAGTGCTGTCTTTGGCCCAAGAAGAAGCCGTTCGTTTGGGTCATAATAATATTGGTACAGAGCATATTTTGCTCGGATTGATTCGTGAAGGCGAAGGCATTGCCGCCAAAGCCCTGATCGCTTTGGGGCTCGGTTTGGAGAAAATTCAAGACGAAGTCGAATCACTGATCGGTAGAGGACAAGAGCAGCCTACCAATATCGCTTATACTCCTCGAGCTAAAAAGGTCATTGAGCTGTCCATGGATGAAGCGCGGAAGCTCGGGCATACGTACGTCGGAACGGAGCATATCCTGCTCGGATTGATACGTGAAGGCGAAGGTGTTGCGGCACGTGTGCTGGGCAATTTGGGCGTAAGCTTGAACAAAGCCCGTCAACAAGTGCTTCAATTGCTTGGCAGCAGCGAGGTGGTCTCGCCGAACCATGGTAGCCCCGCTAATGTAAATACACCGACCCTGGACGGTCTGGCGCGTGATTTGACCGCCTATGCGAAAGAAGGAAACCTCGATCCGGTCATTGGCCGCAGCAAAGAAATCGAGCGCGTGATTCAGGTGCTCAGCCGAAGAACGAAGAACAATCCGGTGCTCATTGGTGAACCGGGTGTTGGTAAAACTGCGATTGCGGAAGGCCTGGCTCAAAAAATCGTGGCGAATGAAATTCCGGAAACACTACGCGACAAACGCGTAATGACCCTGGATATGGGATCAGTGGTAGCTGGCACGAAATACCGCGGTGAATTTGAAGACCGTTTGAAGAAGATTATGGACGAAATTCGTCAAGCAGGAAATATCATTCTGTTCATTGACGAACTGCACACGCTCATTGGCGCAGGTGGAGCGGAAGGCGCGATCGATGCCTCCAATATCCTGAAGCCAGCGCTGGCTCGCGGCGAGCTGCAGTGTATCGGAGCGACGACGCTGGACGAATATCGTAAATATATCGAGAAGGATGCGGCATTGGAACGACGCTTCCAGCCGATTACGGTAGACCAGCCTTCTCCGGAAGAGGCTATTCAAATCCTTCACGGGCTGCGTGACCGCTATGAAGCGCACCATCGCGTGAAAATTACAGACGAAGCGATTGAGCAAGCCGTGAAGCTATCCGATCGTTACATCACAGATCGCTTCCTACCGGATAAGGCAATCGACCTAATTGATGAAGCAAGCTCCAAAGTAAGGCTTCGCTCATATACGGTACCGCCGGATTTGAAGAAGCTGGAAAGCCGTTTGGATGACATCCGTAAGGAGAAGGATGCAGCTGTACAGAGCCAGGAGTTCGAGAAAGCTGCCGCGCTTCGGGATACAGAACAGAAAATGAGAGAAGAGCTCGATTTAACGAAGAACGAGTGGAAAGAAAAGCAAGGTCGCACTGACTCCGAGGTGACGCCTGAAGATATTGCTCAGGTGGTGGCGAGCTGGACCGGCATTCCGGTTGTGAAGCTGGCAGAGGAAGAAACCGAGCGGCTGCTCAAAATGGAATCCATTTTGCACGATCGGGTGATCGGACAAGATGAAGCGGTGAAAGCCGTAAGCCGGGCGATCCGTCGTGCACGGGCAGGGCTAAAGGATCCAAAGCGTCCAATGGGCTCCTTTATTTTTCTCGGACCTACAGGGGTCGGTAAAACCGAATTGGCCCGCGCGTTGGCTGGATCGCTGTTCGGCGACGAAAACTCAGTTATTCGGATTGATATGTCCGAGTACATGGAAAAACACTCGACTTCCCGGTTGGTCGGAGCGCCTCCAGGATATGTCGGATACGAAGAAGGCGGACAGCTTACAGAGAAAGTACGCCGTAAGCCATACTCTGTCGTCCTCTTAGATGAAATTGAGAAGGCGCATCCGGAAGTATTCAATATTTTGCTTCAGGTGCTGGAGGACGGCCGTTTAACGGATTCCAAAGGACGTACCGTCGACTTCCGCAACACGCTGATTATCATGACCTCTAACGTCGGGGCCGATTTGATTAAGAAGAACTCGACGCTGGGCTTTACCGCGACACAAGATGCGGGTAGAGATTACAGTAACATGAAGGACAAAGTGATGGGTGAGCTGAAGAAGAGCTTCCGTCCGGAGTTCTTGAACCGGATCGACGAAATCATCGTATTCCACTCGCTGGACGAAAAGCATATCGGCGAAATCGTATCGTTGATGGCCGAAGAATTGCGTAAACGTCTGAAAGAGCAGGAAGTGGATTTCATATTGACCGATTCGGCCAAAGCGTTTCTGGCCAAAGAGGGCTATGATCCGGCGTTCGGAGCAAGACCTCTTCGCAGGGCAATTCAAAAACATATTGAAGACCGTTTATCCGAAGAATTGCTTCGCGGGAACATTACCAAAGGCGATATGCTTACCATCGATGAAAAGGACGGCGAGCTGATTGTAGAGCGCAATCAAGGCGTTGCTTCTCAAGCATAAAATAAAAAATCCGGCTGCTTGATCATACCCCTGTCAAGTAGACATTCGAAAAAAGCTATGCTGCCAGCGCGTGCCGATACTCAATCGGTGCGCGCTGTTTGAGTTTAGCTTGAAATCGCTGATAGTTATAAAAGTAAATATAATCTTCAATGGCTTGATGTATTTCGGATTCTGACTTAAACTGTTGGAGATACAACTTCTCTGTTTTGAGATGCGAGAAGAAGGATTCGATGCATGCGTTATCCAGGCGGGTTGCTTTGCGAGAGTGGCTGCCTTTAACGCTGAATGCTTCTAATCATTTGTTGTACGCCTGAGACGTGTACTGGAAGCCCTGATCCGAATGGAGCACGGCCCCATAAACGTCTCTTTTTCTTGTCTACTTCTCCAACGTATCCAGCACGAGCTGCACATCGTTTCGTTCGGATAATTGCCAAGCTACAATCTCATTGTTAAACAAGTCCTGAATGGCGGACAGGTAATAGAAACGTGTGCCATCTGAGATATACGTGATGTCGGTGGCCAACTTCTGCTGAGGACCTATGGCATGGAACTGACGCTGTAATCGGTTCGGATAAATGACGGAAGGCTTGTAACTGAAACGTTGTCGTTTCTTCCGAATGTTGGATTGTATGGATAGTTCCCTCATCAATCGCCATATTTTCTTGTGGTTATCACACGGTATCCTGCTCCCCACAAGGCGTTCATCATGCGAGGGTATCCGAAATATGGATGCGTAGCATGAAACTCGTGGTCTCGTGCTCGTTTTTCTACGCGCAACGAGCGTGTTTTTCGCCATTTGTAATAGATGGCTCGAGGTATACCCGCGATATGTATGAGGAGGGTAACACCGTGTATGCTACGTAAATCTTCGATTAGTTGGTAGTGATCTTGCTGCTCGACATGGCCTCCTTTACCAGATTTGGATACCGCTTTTTTAGGTAGTCTACCTGCGCTCTCAGATCGTCCCGCTCTTCCTCTATGCTAGCGAAGGATGTACGAAGACGCCCTTTAACGGATTACTGACGCCTTTACACTCATCAAAGCTGTCTCCGTTTCTCCACTTCTTTACCCACACCTTTAACTGTGAACAATTTACGTATTTTCATTAGGTCTGCTACCGCCTTGTAGCTCGAAGATCCTTCCATATATGTAACCGCAGCTAACTTAAATTCTTCTGTATACGTCTGAAAGATCTGCCCTTTTTTAGCCATAAAGAAATCCCCTCCAAGTATTTCAATCGTTCCTCATGATAACATGACGGTTTTTATTGAGTGTCTACTTAAAGGGGATAATACCACTGGCCGGATTTTTTATTTGTACGGAATCGGGTGGGAGGGTTTTCAATGATGATGCATCATGGTAAACTTTGATATGAAGTACTTGAAGCAGAATAGGGAGAAACAATGGCCAAAACGAAAACAAAGTTTTTTTGTCAGCAGTGCGGCTACGAAACGCCGAAATGAATTCGGTAAGTGTCCTGGCTGCGGGGCTTGGAATACATTTGTAGAAGAAGTGGAGACTTCCGGAAAAATCCGGGTACTTCACACATCTTTTTCCAATAAGAAAGAAAAAGCAGTTTCTATCATAAACATAGAAAGCAGTCAGGAAGAACGCATTGTCACAGATAACCGGGAGCTGAACCGTGTGTTGGGGGGGCGTAGTACCGGGCTCCCTTATCTTGGTTGGCGGTGATCCTGGCATCGGTAAGTCAACGCTTCTGCTTCAAGCCTCTCATGCGTTGACGGAGCAGCAGCTCAAAGTATTATATATTTCCGGAGAGGAATCGGTCAGGCAGACAAAGCTTAGGGCTGACCGGCTGAAGGCCGTTTCCCCCCTGCTGTTTGTGCTGAGTGAGGGAACGCAGAGCGTATCGAAGCAGCCATCGATGAGATGGAGCCGGATTTTGTCGTCATTGATTCGATTCAGACGGTGTATCATCCCGCGGTAGCATCGGCACCCGGCAGCGTACCGCAAGTAAGGGAGTGCACAGGGCATTTCATGTGCATCGCCAAAGGAGAGGTATTGCAACCGTCCTTGTTGGCCATGTTACTAAAGAGGGAGCGATTGCAGGGCCGCGCCTTCTTGAGCATATGGTGGATTGTGTGCTCTATTTCGATGGGGAGCGCCATCATTCGTACCCACTGCTGCGTGCCGTAAAGAATCGATTCGGTTCGACGAAGAGACTGGTATTTTTGAAATGCGGGAAAGCGGATTAGTCGAAGTAAGCAATCCGTCGGAGCTGTTCTTGTCGGAGCGTTCGATGGGGGTATCCGGTTCAACGGTGGTTGCAAGCATGGAGGGAACTAGGCCGGTCCTGGTGGAGCTTTAGGCGCTCGTATCGGCTACGAATTTCCCTTCTCCGCGGAGGATGGCAACCGGATTTGATCATAACAGGCTTTCACTGATCATTGCCGTGCTGGAGAAACGGATGGGGATGTTCCTGCTAAACCAGGACGCTTACCTCAACATCGCAGGCGGAGTAAAGCTGGATGAACCTGCGGTAGATCTGGCTGTTGCGGTCAGCATCGCCTCAAGCTTCCGCGATCAGCCTACACAGCCGTTCGACGTTGTCTTCGGAGAGGTAGGCCTAACCGGTGAGGTGCGCGGCGTTGCCCGTGTAGATCAGCGGGTGCGTGAAGCGCAGAAGCTCGGCTTCAAGCGGATCATCCTCCCGCACAAGAGCCTGAAGGGTTGGACGCCGCCCGCAGGGATTGAAATCATCGGCGTGAATACTGTAGCCGAAGCGCTTTCAGCAGCTTTAGTTTAACCGTCAGGAGGGACACCTTTGAGCAAGGAAGAAGCGAAACGCGACGTGATGAGCCAGCTGCTGCAGTTGGTCGCGCCAGGAACCCCATTTCGAGAGGGGCTCGAGAATGTGCTGCGCGCCAAAACAGGAGGTCTGATCGTCGTAGGATACAGTCCGGAAGTGATGGAGATTGTGGACGGAGGATTTTCCATCAACTGCGACTTTTCACCAAACTATTTGTATGAGCTAGCCAAAATGGACGGCGCCATTATCCTCAGTGAGGATGTGAAGCGCATTCTATATGCCAATACTCAATTGATCCCGGACTCGTCCATACCATCCATCGAGACGGGTATCCGTCACCGTACGGCGGAGCGCGTCGCGAAGCAGACTTCCAAGCTTGTGGTGTCGATCTCGCAGCGGCGAAACGTGATTACGCTGTATCAAGGAAATTTGCGCTATGCCTTGAAGGATATTGGAGTTATTTTGACGAAGGCGAACCAGGCGATTCAAACATTAGAAAAATATAAGTCTGTTCTTGACCAAGACTTGACGAATCTTGGTGCTTCCGAATTTGAAGAGCTCGTTACGCTTCACGATGTAACTGGAGTCATTCAACGTGTCGAGATGGTGCTGCGCATTAAAACGGAAATTAATCGATACATTAACGAACTGGGGAATGAAGGCCGTCTGATTAGCATGCAGTTGCATGAATTGGTCGGAAATACGGAATACGAATCCTTCTTGTTGGTAAAAGATTACGTCAGGGATCCTAGTGATGAGAAGGCCAAAGAAGTCATGAGCTCGCTCAAACGGCTGGCAACAGATGAGATGCTTGACCATTCTCATATCGCCCGAGTGCTTGGCTTCCCGCATGCAACGAACAGTGCGGAGGAAAACGTATCGCCCCGGGGCTATCGGGTGTTGAACAAAATCCCAAGACTGCCGTCGGTCATTATTCATAATCTCATCGAGCGTTTCGAGCAGCTCCCTCATCTGATGATGGCTACCATCGAAGAATTGGATGAAGTAGACGGCATTGGAGAAGTGAGAGCCCGAACAATAAAAGAAGGGCTGAAACGAATTCAGGATCAAGTCCTCATTGACAGACATATCTAACTTGCATACAATCATAGGGTACCTTAATATAATGAATTAGTTTAAGATGGGCAAGATTAGGGTACAGTATAACCAGAGGTGGACTAATCATGATAACGAAATCCCTCCCGAATTTGTTTACTGTAGGGAACTTATTTCTAGGTATCATTTCGATCATAATGGTATTTAACAATAAACCGGAGCTGGCTGCTATTATGGTGCTTGTAGCCATGCTGCTCGACGGTCTGGACGGACGGGTGGCCCGTGCGCTCAATGTTCAAAGCGAATTCGGCAAAGAACTCGATTCGCTTTCTGATGTCATTTCGTTTGGGGTGGCACCGGCGTTCATTATGTATGTCATGGCATTTACGGAGATGAATGCGCCTAGCGCGTGGATTATTACCGCTATTTTTCCTATTTGCGGAGCGCTCCGCTTGGCTCGCTTTAATGTAGTTGCCGGTACGCCAGGCTACTTTATCGGTCTGCCGATTCCGGCGGCCGGCGGTGTCCTTTGTACTCTAGCTCTGTTTCATAATGAATTGAGCACGGTTGTGCTTGTTCTGTCTACGCTGCTTCTGTCCTATTTGATGGTCAGTACGGTGAAGTACCCGAATTTCAAGAAAGTGGGCATTCCGAAAGCGGCGATCTGGGTTACTCCGATTGTGGTTATCGTCGCTGTTGTCATTGCGATCCAGTTCCCAGGGACGCTGTCCAAGATGATTTTTGTACCTTTGCTTCTTTACGCGCTGTATGGGCTAAAAAAAAACGTTGATCGCCTTTTTGTTTTCCTCCGCTTGAAGAAAAAGAAGACGAAAACGATGGATGAACCGGAATCCAAAACAACCACAATTTAAAGTGATACTCGAGAAAATGAAAAGCATTTGTTTTCCTTATGGAAAATAAATGCTTTTTTGTTTTTTTTGTGTGGCAGGATTAGGCGGGAAACTTTTGGTTCATAATTGTAACGTAAGGGGCAATGTCGCTCCACAGCATCATGCAAAAGTGGAAATGAGCGAGATTGCCGCTTTGAGAAGACATTGTTCGGAGGTTGTACTAGATGGTTGTACTAGATTTTGATGGAGGTGAAGTCTATGATGAAAAAATGGTTCCAGCTTCTGTTGGCAGTTATTGGCGGTACGCTAGGATTACAGTGGAGTGATACGATAGGTAAACCATTATTTGAAGTCATAGGTACGGTAACAGGGATCAAAGAAGTAAACGGGCAAGGGGCATGGATGTTTGCGCTTGGCGCGCTGGTCTTTTATTCAATCAGCTCATGGACGCTAGGCTCACTGCTCAAGGTAATGGTTCAGGGAGAAGAACGCGCGTCGAATATGCCGGTAGCGGATATGCTTGCCGGAGCGGCAGGTATGGTCATGGGACTGTTGGTCTCATCTGCCCTGTTGAATCCGCTGGAGCGTGCAGGACTATTTAATCCACTTGTGCACATGGTGTGTATTGCAGCTCTTTCGTATGCAGGATACCGAATTGGCATCTTGAAGAAAGAAGAGCTGTTTGCGGCAATCGATCAGCGGCGTTCGGATCGGAGGCGCGGCGCTCATGGTGAGGTCAAAGGCTTTGAGGAGCATAAAATTTTGGACACGAGCGTCATTATCGACGGCCGGATTGCGGATATTTGCAAGACGGGGTTTATTGAAGGCACGCTGGTCATTCCGGAATTCGTGCTGGAGGAGCTGCAGCATATTGCTGATTCATCCGATCTGCTGAAAAGAAACCGTGGGCGCCGGGGTCTGGATATTTTGAACAAGATTCAGAAGGAGCTCGACGTGAAGGTGCTGATTTACGAAGGAGATTTTGATGAGATTTCCGAGGTGGACAGCAAGCTGGTCAAGCTTGCAAAGGTGCTTCAAGGCAAGGTCATTACAAATGACTTCAACCTGAACAAAGTGTGCGAATTGCAGGGAGTATCGGTTCTGAATATTAATGATTTGGCCAATGCGGTAAAGCCTGTCGTACTGCCGGGCGAAGAGATTCTCGTTCAGGTGATCAAGGATGGCAAGGAGCACGGTCAAGGCGTTGCTTATTTGGATGACGGCACGATGATTGTGGTGGAAGGCGGGCGTGACTTTATCGGCACGACGCTGGATGTTCTGGTCACGAGCGTACTGCAAACTTCGGCGGGTCGAATGATTTTTGCTAAGCCCAAGCTATTGGAAAAAGCGCTCTAAAGCGGTATGATAGTGTAGATGCGCTAAACGGGAGCTATATCTTCTGCCGGAAGCTGGGGCTTTCGCGGCAGGTTGGCCTCGAAGCCGATATATTGTGGCAGGTGGACAAGTTGACGATCAGACTTGGAGTAGTAGTCGTGGCTGCGGGCAAGGGCTCGCGGATGGGTACGAAAGAAAGCAAACAGTATTTGCTATTAAACGATAAACCGGTTCTCGTACATACGCTGGAGCTGTTTGAACGCTTCGATGCGGTGAATAGCATCGCGCTCGTTACCGGAGCGGACGATGTGCAGCGCTGCAGTCAATATGTCAAGGAATACGGGCTGGGCAAAGTGGACCATATTTTACAGGGTGGGAAAGAACGGCAGGATTCCGTTTATCAAGGCTTGCTGGCTTTGAACGGGACTGTCGATTGGGTCATGGTGCATGATGGTGTTAGACCGTTCGCGGCAGTTGAGCACCTTACCGCCTGTCTGCATCAAGCGATGAAGACGGAAGCGGCGGTGCTTGCCGTGCCCGTGAAGGACACGATCAAAGTCGTGGACGGCACAGGCGTGATCCAATCCACTCCTGACCGGAGCAGCTTGTGGGCGATTCAAACCCCGCAGGCTTTTCGTCTTTCCGTTCTGCTGGAGGCGCATGAACGCGCCCGGCAAGAAGGGTTTATAGGGACAGACGATGCCATGTTGGTGGAGCGGATGGGGATCCGTGTGTCGGTGGTGGAAGCCGACTACTACAATATTAAAATCACGACTCCCGAGGATTTGCCTTGGGCGGAGTGGATTATTCGCAATGTCAGGGGAGAGAAGAAATGATGATTCGAGTAGGACAAGGCTTCGATGTACACCAGTTGGTGGAAGGGCGCAAGTGCATCATCGGCGGAGTGGATATTCCGTACGAAAAGGGACTGCTGGGACATTCGGACGCGGACGTGCTGCTGCATGCGCTGAGCGACGCCATTCTGGGAGCCCTTGGGTTTGGCGATATCGGTAAGCATTATCCGGATACGGATGCCGCTTTTAAGGATGCGGATAGCTACAAGCTGCTGGTAGACGTTTGGAGAATGGCGAAGGAAGCAGGGTATCGCTTGGGGAACGTGGATTGCACGATCATTGCGCAAAGACCGAAGATGGCTCCGTACATTCCGGCGATGGTGCAGCGAATCGCTGAGGCGCTTGAAGCGGAGACGAGCCAAGTGAATGTAAAAGCGACGACGACCGAGCAGCTCGGATTTACGGGACGCGGGGAAGGGATCGCGGCACAAGCGGTTGTTTGTCTTGTCCAAGGTGTGCTATCATAACAGATATTATTTTGACGGATGGATCGGCTCGCAGGGCTCATTCGGCTTAGAGGAACGTCTGCAGAGCAGGGGAGGAGAATAAAGTATGTCACAGTTTCGTGTAAGGTATGCGCCGAGTCCGACAGGGCATTTACATATCGGGGGAGCGCGTACGGCGCTGTTTAATTATTTGATCGCCCGTAAGCAGGGTGGCCAGTTCGTGATCCGGTTTGAGGATACGGACCAAACCCGTCATGTGGAAACGGGAGTTGACAGCCAACTGAACGGTTTGAAGTGGCTTGGCGTGGACTGGGATGAGAGTGTGGATGTCGGAGGTCCGCACGGTCCGTATCGGCAGACTGAGCGGCTGGGTTTGTATCAGCCGTTCATCGATCAACTTCTGGAGCAAGGGAACGCTTATCCCTGTTACTGCTCGGAGGCGGAGCTGGAGGAGGAGCGGGCGAAGCAGGAGGCGGCCAGCCAGATGCCGATGTATTCGGGGAAGTGCCGTCAACTGACGCCAGAGCAGGCTGAGGCCTATACGGCAGAAGGACGCAAGCCTTCAATCCGCTTCCGTGTGCCCGAGAACAAGGCGATTGCCTTCGATGACCGGATTCGCGAGCGCGTCGAATTCGATACGAACGGCATCGGTGACTTTATTATTGTCCGTCCGGATGGCATCCCAACGTACAACTTCGCGGTTATTCTTGATGACCACCTTATGGGTATCACCCTCGTTATTCGCGGAGAGGAGCACCTGACCAATACGCCGCGGCAGATCATGATGTATGAAGCGCTCGGCCTTCCTGTGCCGGAATTCGCGCATCTGGCGCTGATTCTCAACCAAGACCGCAAAAAGATGAGCAAACGGGACGAGTCCATCATCCAGTTCATCGAGCAGTATAAAGAGCTCGGCTATTTGCCGGAAGCGGTGATGAACTTCATCGCGCTTCTGGGCTGGTCTCCGAAAGGAGAAGAAGAGATCTTCACGAAGGAAGAGCTGATTGCAGGATTCGACCTTGACCGGTTGTCCAAGAGTCCTGCAGTATTCGATATGGATAAGCTCAATTGGATGAACAACGTCTACATCAAAAAGGCAGACACCGAGCGGATTGTAGGACTCGCTTTGCCCCTACTGCAAAAAGCCGGCAAACTGCCGCAGGAGCTGACGGGTGAACAGGAGCAGTGGGCGCACTCTTTGGTCGGACTTTATCAGGAGCAGCTGCGTTATGCCGCTGAAATTGTTGACTTGTCGGAGCTGTTCTTCCGTGAGGACGTCAGCTATGATGAAGAGGCTAAAGCGATGCTTGCGGAAGAGCATGCGCCCCTTGTGTTGCGCAGCTTCTTAACTCAGGTGGAGCAGGCAGCGGAGTTTCATGTGGATGCGCTGAAGGCGATGCTGAAGGCCGTCCAAACGGAAACCGGATATAAGGGAAAACCGCTTTTTATGACGGTACGTGTGGCCTTGACGGGTCAGATGCATGGGCCCGACTTGAATATGACCTTGCATTTGTTGGGCAAAGAAACGGTCATCCGCCGGATCAAGAAGTTATTGTAAACCTTTCGATTTTTCGATATACTAAATGGATCATTGATGCTGCTTCAACATATACCTAGTGGCGACGAACGGGAAAGTACGGAAAAAGCGGGATTCTCAGAGAGGACAATCGGTGTGCAAGCACGCCGGCTGCGAATTGTCCAATCCTCTTTATTCGGAAGTGCACCCGGGAGCCGTAAAGACGATCTGCCTGCTAGCGCTCCGGCTGCAGCGGCAGGGTAGCCTTTACCGTGACGTTCACGATACGAACGATATAAGACGGGTAAGCCTCCTGGCCGATGATGGTTATCGGGAACTGGGGTTTATGCTTATCCAAGCAGAGTGGAACCGCGACATTCGAACGCCTCTGCAGCCAAATCGGCTGCGGAGGCGTTTTTGCGCAGCGTTCTTTCGCTCTGCTACAAGGTAAAGTGAAAGCGGGGAAACGATATGTTCAAACGGATGAAGGAAGACATCAATACGATCTTTGAGAACGACCCCGCAGCCAGGGGCTGGTTCGAAGTCGTGTTTACTTATGCCGGTTTGCATGCACTCTGGGCGCATCGCGTCGCCCATTGGTTTTATAAGCAGCGCTGGTATACGTTAGCCCGAGTGATTTCTCAAATCAGCCGGTTTATGACAGGGATTGAGATTCATCCTGGTGCGGTCATTGGGCGGAGATTTTTTATCGATCACGGGATGGGAGTCGTGATTGGGGAAACCTGTGAAATCGGCGATGACGTACTGCTTTATCACGGAGTCACGCTGGGGGGGACGGGAAAGGAACGGGGGAAACGCCATCCGACTCTTGGCAATAATGTGGTCATTTCGGCCGGAGCCAAAGTGCTCGGCTCCTTCACTGTAGGAGACAACTCCCGTATCGGATCGAATGCGGTGGTGCTGAGTGAAGTGCCGCCGAACAGCACGGTAGTGGGCATTCCTGGCCGTATCGTTAAGCGGGACGGCGTTCGCGTGGGCCGGCTGGAGCATGACAAGCTGCCGGATCCGGTGGTCGATATGTTCAAGCAGCTTCAGCAGCAGCTGGACGAGTTGAAGGCGGCGGAGAACAGAGAAGCAGTGAAAACTAAGATCGGAGGAAAAGATTGACGATGTCGCTTAAAATCTATAACACGATGACCCGTACGAAAGAAGATTTTATACCGCTCGAATCGGGTAAAGTAAAAATGTATGTGTGCGGTCCGACCGTATACGATTATATTCACATCGGGAATGCCAGACCGGTTATTTTCTTTGATGTGGTTCGTCGTTATTTGGAATCGGTCGGCTATGAAGTGAGTTTTATTGTTAATTTTACCGACGTGGACGACAAGTTGATCAAGAAGGCTGCAGAGATGGGCACCACCGTTCCGGAGGTGGCTGACCTGTTCGTGCAGAAATATTACGAGGATACGACGGGATTAGGCGTTCGCGAGGCGACGTTGCATCCTCGCGTAACGGAAAACATGACGGAAATTATTGAGTTTATTTCGGGGCTGGTAGCCAAAGATTATGCTTACTCAGCGGGAGGAGACGTTTATTTCCGAACGTCCAAATTCGCCGAGTACGGCAAGCTTTCTCACCAGAACTTGGAGGAGCTGCAGTACGGCATTCGTGTAGATGTGGATGAGCGCAAGGAGAATCCGCAGGACTTCGTGCTTTGGAAGGCGGCCAAGCCGGGTGAAATCAGTTGGTCGAGCCCGTGGGGTGACGGCCGTCCGGGATGGCACATCGAATGCTCGGCGCTGGTTCGTAAATATTTGGGCGAAACGATTGATATCCATGGTGGCGGGCAGGATCTTGCTTTTCCGCATCATGAATGTGAAATTGCCCAGTCTGAGGGATTAACCGGTCATCGAATGGTGAATTATTGGATGCACAATGGATTTGTGAATATCAATAACGAAAAAATGTCCAAATCGCTTGGCAACGGCGTTCAAGTGCATCAACTGCTAAAGGAGATGCCGGGCCAGGTCATCCGCTATTTTATGCTGTCCGGCCATTACCGTAATCCGCTTAATTTCAGCGAGGACGCGGTACAGCAAGCGAAAGGCAGTTTAGCCCGCGTGGACAACTGTATTGGGGCCTTGAAGCACAGACTGCAGTCGGCCGAAGCAGGGGAAGCGGAGGATGCGGTAGCTCACGCGGTCCATACGGCGAAGGAGCAATTCGAAGCGAAGATGAACGATGATTTCAATACTCCGGATGCCATTACGGCGGTGTTCGAGCTTGTCAGTGCGGCGAATACTTACTTGAACTCGGAGCGGGTGACTTCTGGTTCCTTGGAACTGTTCGTGCAGCAGTTTGCAGCGATGGACGGTGTACTGGGTATACTGGCTCCTGAAGCTGGGGAATTACTGGATGAAGAAGTGGATCGGCTCATAGCAGAAAGAACTGAAGCACGAAAATCCAAAAACTGGGCTCGGGCCGATGAAATTCGGGATTTGCTGACAGAGCGGGGAATTCTGCTCGAAGATACGGCTCAAGGTATCCGCTGGCGACGAAAGTAGGACGAGCTTATGGAATGGGACGGACTGTTGGATCAGGAGATCAAAACCAATTTATTTTCTTTCCCGCCCGCCCGTGAAACGAGCCAGCTTCATCCGCTCGTACTGGCCTATATGGGAGACGCTGTCTATGAGGTGTTCGTACGGCAGTATGTGGTTGCGCAAACAAACCATAAGCCAAACTACTTACATCGGATGGCTACCCAATATGTTTCGGCCAAATCGCAGGCCAAATCACTGCAGCGCTGGCTGCCGTATTTGACTGAGGAGGAACTGGATGTCGTCAAACGGGGGCGCAATGCCAAGTCGGGGACGACGGCGAAGAATGCGGATGTGCTGGAATATCGGCACAGCACCGCTTTTGAGTGTTTGATCGGCTTTTTGTATTACACGCAGCAATGGGAGCGACTTCACTATTTGATGATGCTATCGTTGGAGCGGGATAAATAACATTCGAAGAAAGAAAGGGGGCGCTTGAGCATGGAAGAAGAGTTTATCGGGGGAAAGCACTCGGTTCTGGAAGCACTGCGTTCCGGGCGAACCATCAATAAGATTTGGATTGCCGAGCAGGCACAAAAGCAGCTCATTCAGCCGATTATTGCAGAAGCGAAGCAGAATGGGGTCATTGTTCAGTTCGCCGACAAGCGGAAGCTGGATCAAATGGCTGACGGCCTGCAGCATCAAGGAATCGTCGCTCAAGTGGCGGCGTACGCTTACGCAGAGGTTGAGGATTTACTAGCAAGGGCTGAGGAACGCGGAGAGATGCCGTTCTTGCTCCTGCTTGATGAAATAGAAGACCCGCACAACCTAGGTTCGATTCTGCGTACAGCGGATTGTACCGGTGTGCATGGGGTCATTATCCCGAAAAGACGTTCGGTAGGATTGACGGCCACGGTGTCGAAGACATCTGCCGGCGCCGTAGAGTATGTGCCGGTTGCGCGTGTGACGAACTTGGCCCAGACCATCGAGCTGTTAAAGGAGCGCGGAGTATGGGTTGCCGGTGCAGATGTCGGTGCTGAGCAGCCGGTGTACCAGACGAATTTGGCCCTGCCGCTTGCCATTGTGATTGGTAATGAAGGCAAAGGCGTTGGTCGATTGATTAAGGAAAAGTGCGATTTTTTGCTTAAGCTGCCAATGGTCGGGCAAATTAACTCGCTTAATGCCTCCGTAGCCGCGTCGGTCTTCATGTATGAAGTCGTACGGCAGCGGACGGCTGCCCGCTAGCGCGCTTCCAGCGGGGCGAAGCTTAATGATACAGGAAACTTTAATCGTAGACGGATACAACATTATCGGTGACTGGCCTGAGCTTCGGGCGCTAAAAGAAATCAAGCTGGAAGAAGCGCGGGATCGGCTAATTGAGATGATGGGGGAATATCAATCGTTCTCGGGCATGAAAGTGATCGTTGTATTTGACGCTTATTATGTTCCGGGACTTGGTGGTAAATATGTGCAAAATAAGCTTGCGATTTACTACACCAAAGAGAAGGAAACGGCGGATGAACTGATCGAGCGATTGGTTACGGCGCATATCGGCCGGCGCAAGCAAGTATATGTGGCCACTTCAGATATGACAGAGCAGCATGTTATTTTTGGTAAGGGTGCTTTCCGTGTACCGGCAAGCGAGCTTCTCGTGAAGCTGCGACAGGCGCGTGTGGAGATCCGGCGTAAGATTGAAAACGAGGCCGCGGGGCGGCGGAATACCTTCGACAAGCGGCTTAGCGACGATGTTCGGGCCATGTTCGAAAAGTGGCGAAGAGGGCGGTAGCGTGCACTGCGAATCTAGCAAATGCTGGTTTTTCTAGTGGGAACCCGGTTGACGTTAATAGATTACATAATGTATACTATTCCTATCTTTCAAGCGTTGGGCCGGAGGGATTGCAGTGAGTGTCGACTTCAAAGAGTTGAGAATGGACGAATACGACCTCAAGGCAGACGAAGATCTTGTCGAAGCGGTCCGAGATGGAAATAGCGATGCACTGGAGTACTTGATCAACAAGTATAAAAACTTCGTCCGCGCCAAAGCACGTTCTTATTTTTTGATTGGCGCTGACAGGGAAGATATCGTGCAAGAAGGCATGATCGGTCTATATAAAGCGATCCGCGATTTCCGTGGGGATAAGCTTGCCTCCTTTAAAGCTTTTGCTGAACTGTGCATAACCCGCCAAATCATTACTGCGATTAAAACCGCCACGCGGCAAAAGCACATTCCTCTGAATTCTTACGTTTCGCTGGATAAGCCTATTTATGATGAAGATTCCGACCGGACGCTGCTTGATGTGATCTGTGGCTCCAGGGTATCGGATCCGGAGGAGCTCATCATCAATCAGGAGGAGTTCAGTGGACTTGAGGATAAGATGGGCGAGATATTGAGTGATCTTGAACGCAGAGTGCTGATGTTGTATTTGGACGGACGCTCCTATCAGGAGATTGCTGTTGATCTTGACCGTCACGTCAAGTCAATTGACAATGCGCTTCAACGGGTGAAACGCAAGCTGGAAAGGTATTTGGAAGTTCGCGATGCGTAAAATGTAAAGCGCCTTATGCTTACGAGCGGGGTGCTTTTTTATACGCTCATTATAGAACAAATGTTCTCCAATGGCAAGAGCTTCGTTGATATAAAAAGATTCGAGATTCGTTTAGGAGCCTTTGGCTTGGTCAATAATGGATTTGGACGGGGGCTGCAGCCTTGTTAATCACTTATCCTTGACACAAGCATGGCTGTGTGATAAAGTGTTTTGGTGGCCTTAGTTGAAAGGCGTTTTTTTTGCTGATCGTTTAAGGCCGCAAATTTTGAGGCTGGTCCGTAGGAGGTGTACATCATGCGGGTGATCATCACTTTAGCGTGCACAAACTGCAAGCAAAGAAACTATACATCCACCAAAAATAAGCGCAACCATCCTGACCGCATGGAGTTGAAGAAATATTGCAAGTTTTGCAATGAACAAACAGCTCATCGCGAAACTCGCTAGTTTTTGGAGGTGTAGTTGTGTCCTTTTTGGCTAAAATGAAGCAGGGATTCGGCAACACATTTTCTTTTTTTACGGACAGTTGGTCCGAACTGAAAAAAGTAAAATGGCCTAGCCGTAAAGAGTTGATTAGCTACACGCTGGTCGTATTATTTACGGTCACCTTAGTGACGGTGTACTTCTACGTTCTGGACCTGGGAATTTCAGAGCTGCTTCGCCTCGTGTTTCAATAATCTGGGCTGGTGGGTGGCACTATGGAAATGGAAAAAAGATGGTACGTCGTACATACCTATTCAGGGTATGAAAACAAGGTGAAGGCAAATCTAGAAAAACGCGTCGAATCCATGGATATGAAGGACAAAATTTTTCGCGTGCTCGTTCCCATGGAAGAAGAGCTTGTGAATAAGGACGGTAAGAAGAAGACGGTCATGCGTAAAGTGTATCCCGGTTATGTCCTTGTGGAGATGATCCAGACGGATGATTCGTGGTATGTCGTGCGCAACACACCCGGAGTTACCGGGTTTGTTGGATCGACCGGTTCGGGTTCGAAACCGACGGCACTGCTTCCTGATGAAGTGGATGCGATTCTTAAGCACATGGGTATGGAAGAGCCGAAGCCGAAGATCGACTTCGAGCTCAAAGAGACGGTTCGCGTGAAAGTTGGACCTTTTGCCAATTTCGTCGGATCCGTAGAAGAAATTCTGATCGACAAAAGCAAGCTGAAGGTTCATGTCAACATGTTCGGCAGAGAGACGCCGTTGGAGCTTGACTACAACCAGGTGGAAAAGCTGTAGTTGGAAGTGAGTCTGTCATATTACAGACGAGGAGGTGTGCACAATGGCAAAAAAGGTTATCAAAATGGTGAAATTGCAGGTTCCTGCAGGAAAAGCGAATCCGGCTCCGCCGATCGGTCCTGCTCTTGGTCAAGCTGGTGTTAACATCATGGCTTTCTGTAAAGAGTTTAATGCTCGTACAGCTGACCAAGCGGGTCTCATCATTCCGGTTGAAATTACGGTATTCGAAGATCGTTCTTTCACGTTCGTTACCAAAACGCCTCCGGCTGCCGTATTACTGCGTGTAGCTGCAGGGATCGAAAAAGGATCCGGCGAACCGAACAAGAAGAAGGTTGCGACTGTTAAGCGTTCGACAGTTCGCGAAATTGCCGAGCAAAAAATGCCTGACCTGAATGCGGCATCCGTTGAGACTGCTATGCGTATGGTCGAAGGTACTGCTCGCAGCATGGGTGTCACAATCGTAGACTAATTCCATGCAATAGGCTCCCCGGAATACCGGAGGGCCACCAAGTGGGAGGATATTCCGCTAATACCACATAGGAGGACAAGACAGTGGCTAAACACGGTAAGAAATACTTGGAAGTTGCCAAGCAAATCGACGCCGAAGCTTTCTACGAGGCGCTCGAAGCGATCGAACTCGTGAAAAAGACGGCGCGTGCCAAATTCGACGAAACCGTTGAAGTGGCTGTGCGTTTGGGTGTAGACCCGAGAAAACAAGATCAAGCCGTTCGTGGTGTGGTTGTACTGCCTCACGGCACAGGCAAAACAAAACGCGTACTTGTATTCGCCAAAGGTGAAAAAGCCAAAGAAGCGGAAGCGGCAGGAGCCGATTTCGTAGGCGATCAAGACATGATCAATAAGATCCAGCAAGGCTGGTTCGACTTCGATGTCTGCGTAGCTACGCCGGACATGATGAGCGAAGTGGGTAAGCTCGGTCGTATCTTGGGTGGTAAAGGTTTGATGCCGAATCCGAAGGCGGGTACTGTTACGTTCGACGTGACAAAAGCCGTTCAAGAGATCAAGGCTGGTAAAATCGAATACCGTCTGGATAAAGCCGGACAAATTCACGCGCCGATCGGGAAAGTTTCTTTCGAAGCCGAAAAGCTTGCTGAAAACTTCAAAGCTTTGATCGATGCGCTTAACAGAGCGAAGCCGGCAGCAGCTAAAGGGGTATACCTGAAGAACGTTGCAGTATCCTCGACAATGGGTCCGAGCGCTCGTGTGAATGCAGCAGCCCTAAGATAGGAATAGCTTGGTATTTGACTTTTGAAATCATCCATGCTAATCTATTTTAGGTTAACAAACGAATATGCTTACCGTAGACAGCAGGTGCTCGTTCAATGAGCTTAATTTCCTGCCGAGGTGTTGTGATATAAGTTCGATATTCTTTCGCTGTTCAGCTCAAGAATATATGAAAATCATCATGCCTTCGCCTTGTCTGCGAAGGCATTTTCGCATTTATGCGAACGAATGGCCTTTGCAGACGACGGCGAATTGGAATGAAAGCCTCGGGCGGAATTTGTTTACGTGTTAAGTTTGCTTGCGAAGCAGTTTTCTAACGAAAACCTAGTGATTGCTTACGATGTAAGCTTTCCTTCAGGAAGCTCAGCAGATGCTTACGAAGCAGTTTTCTGACGAAAACTTATAGGAGGTGCAAAAATGGCAAACGTAAAAATTATCGAGCAAAAAGCACAGCAGGTTACTGTTGTAGCTGATAAGCTGAAAGAAAGCTCTTGCGCAATCGTTGCGGACTACCGCGGTTTGAACGTAGCTCAAGTAACGGAGCTTCGCAAACAACTGCGTGAAGCTGGTGTGGAATTCCAAGTATTGAAAAATACATTGGTACGCCGTGCTACTGCAACTGCAGAATTGTCCGAATTGAATGAGTATCTGACTGGTCCTACAGCGATCGCATTCAGTAAAGAAGATATCGTGACTCCGGCCAAAATTTTGGCGGACTTCGCTAAGAAGAACGATAAGCTGAATATTAAAGCAGGCGTTGTTGAAGGTAAAGTGGTTGATTACAACCAAATTAAAGCGCTGGCGGAACTGCCTTCCAGAGAAGGTCTTCTGTCCATGTTGCTCAGCGTGCTTCAAGCTCCTGTTCGCAACTTCGCCCTTGCGGTTAAAGCTGTGTCCGAGAAGCAAGAAGCTGGCGCGCAAGAAGCTTAATTTTTTTAAAAAATTAGATCTAATCATAAATGGAGGTTTAAACCATGAGCAAAGAGCAAATTTTGGAAGCTATCAAAGGCATGACTGTATTGGAACTGAACGACTTGGTTAAAGCAATCGAAGAAGAGTTTGGCGTAACAGCAGCAGCTCCAGTAGCAGTAGTAGCTGGCGGCGGCGCAGCAGAAGCACAAGAGCAATCCGAATTCGACGTTATCCTGACAAGCGCAGGCGCGTCCAAAATCAACGTTATCAAAGTCGTTCGTGAAATCACAGGCCTTGGCTTGAAAGAAGCAAAAGACCTCGTAGACGGCGCACCAAAAGCGTTGAAAGAGAAAATTGCTAAAGAAGAAGCAGAAGCCCTCAAAGCTAAGTTGGAAGAAGCAGGCGCTTCCGTAGAAGTGAAGTAATTTAATGCTTACGCACCCCTTGAAGAGGATCGCCTCTGCAAGGGGTTTTCCTTTTCAAGTCATTAAAAGGAGGAGATTGGCCGTGTCGGAGCATTACTATTCCCGGAAGCCCAGCGTTGAACATGATCTGCATAGCATTGAAGAGATGATTCGCGGACGCAGGTTTGTGTTTATGACGGATGCCGGGGTGTTCTCAAAAAAGGGGGTTGATTACGGATCGAGGCTGCTTGTGGAAACAATGGCGTTTCCGGTTGATGCCCGGGTTCTTGATGTGGGATGTGGATATGGGCCGATCGGGCTGTCGGCTGCGGTGCTCGCACATAAGGGGAGCGTCACCATGGTGGATATTAATGAGCGGGCTGTGGAGCTGGCGAGACAAAATGCCAATCGGAACAACATAGGCAATGTGGAAATACTGCAGAGCGATTTGCTTTCGGAGGTGAAGGGGCGGACGTTTGATGTGGTTCTGACCAATCCTCCCATCCGAGCCGGTAAAGAGACGGTACACCGTATTCTCGAACAAGCACATGAAGTGCTGACTCCGGGTGGATCCCTCTGGGTCGTGATTCAGAAGAAGCAGGGCGCTCCATCTGCATATGGCAAGCTGGAATCTCTCTTTGCTCGTGTGGAAGAGGTGGAGAGGGATAAGGGTTATTGGATCCTTAAAGCAACAAAGTAATTTTTGCAATGGAAAAAATGTTGACTTGAATTTTGTGATGTGATATCATAATAAAATGTCAGTATTATGGGTGGGACGTTTCTCTTTAGTTAACTAAAATGTCAAGATAATTTTTTCATTCAGGGATGAATAAGGTTTTCTCATTTGACGTATAATGTTTAAATTTTAGGTAAACCCTACAAGGTATGAAGAAAATTATGGTAACATGGAGAAAAGTCACCTATCGTTGTGCGATTCGTGAATCGTGATAACAAGCTTCCTTAAGAAGTTTAACTTCGCGCAGTATTTACTCGAGAAGGCTTCCCAAAGAGGCTTTTATTTTGTTCTATTGAGTAGACATAAGGGGTGAATCTAAGTTGGCGGGACATCTTGTTCAATTAGGTCGACGTAAACGCAGGTCATACGCGCGGATTCATGAGGTATTGGAGGTTCCAAACCTGATTGAAATCCAACAAAAATCATATCAGTGGTTTTTGGATGAAGGATTGCGTGAAATGTTTCAAGATATTTCCCCGATCCAAGATTTTACGGGGAATTTGGTGTTGGAATTCATCGACTACAGCTTGGGCGAGCCCAAGTATTCGATGGATGAATCCAAGGAACGCGACGTCACCTTCGCTGCACCGCTTCGTGTGAAAGTTCGTTTGATTAATAAAGAAACCGGAGAAGTCAAAGAACAGGAAGTCTTTATGGGCGATTTTCCGCTGATGACTGAGACGGGCACTTTTATTATCAACGGCGCTGAACGGGTTATCGTCAGCCAGCTGGTTCGTTCCCCGAGCGTCTATTTTAGCACGAAAGTCGATAAGAACGGTAAAAAAGCTTATACCGCTACCGTTATTCCGAACCGCGGCGCTTGGCTCGAGCTTGAGACGGATGCGAAGGATATTATCTATGTGCGTATTGACCGCACAAGAAAAATCCCTGTAACTGTGCTGCTTCGCGCGCTTGGTTTCGGTACCGACGCGGAAATCATAGACTTGCTGGGTGACGATGAGTACATCCGCAACACGTTGGACAAGGATAATACCGATTCGACGGACAAGGCCTTGATTGAAATTTACGAGCGTCTTCGTCCGGGCGAGCCGCCGACGCTGGATAATGCAAGAAGCTTGTTGGTGGCAAGATTCTTCGATCCGAAGCGTTACGACCTTGCCAATGTAGGTCGCTATAAAATCAATAAAAAGCTTCATATCAAAAACCGTCTGTTTAATCAACGTCTGGCCGAAACGCTGGCTGATCCGGAAACAGGCGAAATTATAGCAGAAGCAGGACAGCAGCTTGACCGGCGCTTGCTCGACACGATCATTCCTTACTTGGAAGAAAATGTCGGATTTAAAGAGTATACGGTCGTTAATGGCGTGATCGAGATGGATAAGATTCCGATGCAGCACATTAGCGTCTATTCCCCTATTGAAGATGGGAAAGTCGTTAAAGTTATTGCTAACGGAAAAATTGAAAAAACGGTTAAAAATATTACGCCAGCTGATATCATTGCATCGATCAACTATTTCATTAACTTGCTGCATGGGATTGGAAGCACAGATGATATCGACCACTTGGGTAACCGTCGTTTGCGTTCCGTGGGAGAGCTCCTGCAAAACCAGTTCCGTATCGGGTTGTCTCGGATGGAGCGCGTGGTTCGCGAGCGTATGTCGATTCAAGACGTCAATACGATCACGCCTCAGCAATTGATCAACATTCGTCCGGTCATCGCTTCGATCAAGGAGTTCTTTGGAAGCTCCCAGCTGTCGCAGTTTATGGACCAGACGAATCCGCTTGCCGAGCTGACGCATAAACGCCGTCTGTCCGCTCTCGGACCTGGTGGTTTGACGCGTGAACGCGCGGGCTTTGAAGTACGGGACGTGCATCACTCCCACTATGGGCGGATGTGTCCGATTGAGACCCCGGAAGGACCGAACATCGGTCTGATCAACTCCTTATCCACGTTCGCGCGTGTGAATGAGTTCGGCTTTATTGAAGCTCCGTATCGCCGAGTTGATCCGAACAATGGTGTCGTAACGGATGAAATTTCGTATTTGACGGCCGATGAAGAAGATAATTACGTCGTTGCCCAAGCGAACGCCGAGTTGACTGAAGAAGGTAAATTTGCGAATGATTCCGTCATTGTCCGTTACAAAGACGATATTTTGACACTGCCCAAAGACCGTGTCGACTACATGGACGTTTCTCCAAAGCAAGTAGTATCGGTAGCGACAGCGCTGATTCCGTTCTTGGAAAACGACGACTCCAACCGTGCTCTCATGGGTTCCAACATGCAACGTCAAGCCGTTCCGCTTCTTATCCCTAAATCGCCTCTTGTCGGTACGGGGATGGAGCACAAATCGGCTAAGGATTCGGGTGTTTGTATCGTTTCCAAGGTGAATGGCGTGGTAGAAAGGGTGTCGGCTAACGAGATCTGGGTACGTCGTCAAGAGGTTGTGGACGGCCGACTGGTGAACGGAGACATTGTTAAACATAAATTGCACAAATTTTTACGTTCTAACCAAGGTACATGTATCAACCAGCGTCCGATTTGCCATAAAGGTGAACAAGTTCGCGTAGGAGATATCTTGGCTGATGGTCCGTCGACGGAGATGGGTGAGCTTGCGCTTGGTCGGAACGTTGTGGTCGCATTTATGACGTGGGAAGGCTATAACTACGAGGATGCGATTTTGCTCAGTGAAAAACTAGTGAAGGAAGACGTATATACTTCCATTCACATTGAAGAATATGAGTCCGAAGCGCGGGATACCAAGCTTGGACCTGAGGAAATCACGCGAGATATTCCGAACGTTGGCGAAGATGCATTAAAGAATCTTGACGAGCGTGGAATTATCCGCGTCGGTGCGGAGATTGCCGCAGGCGATATTCTGGTTGGTAAAGTAACACCAAAAGGGGTTACGGAGCTGACGGCGGAAGAACGTTTGCTGCATGCGATCTTCGGTGAAAAGGCTCGTGAGGTGCGTGACACATCACTGCGCGTTCCACACGGTACGGACGGTATCGTAGTCGACGTAAAAGTGTTCACCCGTGAGAACGGCGACGAACTGCCTCCTGGCGTAAACCAGCTGGTGCGCGTCTATATCGCACAAAAGCGGAAAATTTCCGAAGGCGATAAAATGGCTGGTCGTCACGGTAACAAAGGGGTTATTGCCCGGATTTTACCGGAAGAGGACATGCCGTTCATGCCGGACGGCACGCCTGTTGAGGTTGTACTGAACCCGCTGGGCGTTCCTTCCCGAATGAATATCGGACAGGTGTTGGAAGTTCATTTAGGTATGGCTGCCAAGTATCTCGGTATTCATACGGCTTCGCCGGTATTCGACGGTGCCCGTGAATATGATGTGTTCGATACGATGGAAGAAGCCGGAATGCAGCGCAACGGTAAGACGATCTTGTACGATGGAAGAACCGGTGACGAGTTTGAGCGTGAAGTGACGGTAGGCGTCATGTATATGATCAAGCTGGCGCACATGGTTGACGATAAAATCCATGCACGTTCGACGGGACCATACTCCCTTGTTACGCAGCAGCCTCTGGGTGGTAAAGCTCAGTTCGGTGGACAGCGTTTCGGTGAGATGGAGGTATGGGCGCTCGAAGCATATGGCGCTGCATACACACTGCAGGAAATTTTGACCGTGAAATCCGATGACGTTGTAGGCCGCGTCAAAACGTATGAATCGATTGTGAAGGGCGAGAACGTTCCGGAGCCTGGGGTACCAGAGTCCTTCAAGGTCTTGATCAAAGAGCTTCAAAGCTTGGGTATGGATGTGAAAATCTTGTCTGAGAACGAAGAAGAGATTGAGATGAAGGAAACGGACGATGAGGATGAGGTTACGAGTGATAAACTCAACCTGAACCTTGAAGGCGCGGAAATGGGAGTCGAGTAATATTTTGTTCCTGGCGTAAGCCATGGGTGTATGATCTGCACAGACGGCATGTTCTTACAACGGATGCTTCCGATATAGTTTTTCCCACACCAACATGGAGGAGGGATGCTCCTTGATCGACGTTAACAATTTTGAATTCATGAAAATCGGATTGGCTTCCCCCGACAAAATCCGTTCATGGTCGAGAGGCGAAGTTAAAAAGCCGGAGACGATCAACTACAGGACGCTGAAACCTGAAAAAGAAGGCTTGTTCTGCGAGAAAATTTTTGGACCTACCAAGGATTGGGAATGTCATTGCGGTAAATATAAGCGGGTTCGTTACAAAGGCGTCGTCTGCGACCGCTGCGGTGTCGAAGTAACCCGTCAGAAAGTGCGCCGCGAGCGCATGGGTCACATCGAATTGGCAGCACCTGTTTCGCACATCTGGTATTTCAAAGGGATTCCGAGCCGTATGGGTCTTGCACTCGATATGTCCCCTCGATCCCTGGAAGAGATCATCTACTTTGCATCATACGTAGTGACGGATCCAGGAGATACGCCGTTGGAGAAAAAACAGCTGCTGTCCGAGAAGGAATACCGCAGTTATCGCGAAAAATACGGCTATGCGTTCCAAGCCGGAATGGGTGCTGAAGCGGTAAAGAAGCTTCTTCAAGATATCGAGATCGAAAAAGAAGTCGATATGCTAAAAGAAGAGCTGAAAACCGCCCAAGGCCAGCGCCGTAATCGTGCGATCAAACGTCTCGAGGTTATGGAAGCTTTCCGTAACTCCAAAAACTTTCCGGGATGGATGGTACTGGACGTGCTGCCGGTTATTCCTCCGGAGCTCCGTCCGATGGTCCAGCTCGACGGTGGACGCTTTGCTACTTCCGATTTGAATGACTTGTATCGTCGGGTAATCAACCGTAACAATCGTCTGAAACGCCTGCTTGATTTGGGCGCTCCTGATATTATCGTGCAGAACGAGAAGCGTATGCTTCAAGAAGCTGTCGACGCGTTGATCGATAACGGGCGCCGCGGCCGTCCCGTAACGGGGCCGGGCAACCGCCCGCTGAAGTCCCTTAGCCATATGCTTAAAGGTAAACAAGGGCGATTCCGTCAAAACCTGCTGGGTAAGCGGGTGGACTACTCTGGTCGTTCCGTTATCGTCGTAGGGCCGAGTCTGAAGATGTATCAGTGCGGACTTCCGAAAGAAATGGCACTAGAATTGTTTAAGCCTTTCGTTATGAAAGAGCTGGTGAATAAAGGTCTTGCGCATAACATCAAGAGTGCAAAGCGCAAGGTAGAGCGCGTTAGTCCGGAAGTATGGGATGTACTAGAGGAAGTCATCAAGGAACACCCGGTGCTTCTGAACCGTGCCCCCACGCTTCATCGTCTTGGTATTCAGGCGTTTGAACCGATTCTGGTCGAAGGCCGTGCCATCAAACTGCATCCGCTCGTCTGTACGGCATATAACGCCGACTTTGACGGAGACCAGATGGCCGTACACGTTCCGTTATCTGCAGAAGCTCAGGCTGAAGCCCGCGTTCTGATGTTGGCTTCTGGCAACATTCTTAACCCTAAGGACGGCAAACCGGTTGTTACACCATCGCAGGATATGGTTCTGGGAAGCTTCTATTTGACAACGGAGAACAAGGAGTCGAAGGGCTCTGGTACGATTCTTCGTTCCGTAGCGGAAGCTGTATCGCTCTACCACCGTGGTAATGCATCCTTGCATGCGCGCGTGGCGATTCCGGCTAAGGCTCTCAACAAAACAAGCTTTACGCCTGAACAGCAAGAAGCGATGCTGGTTACAACGGTCGGCAAAATTATTTTCAATGAAATCTATCCGAAGGACTTCCCGTATATCAATGAAGCGACAAAGGCGAATTTGCTGAACGGACCTTCAAATGCTTATTTCGTCTTTGATAAAGGCGGGGATATCCGCAAGCAGATGGATGAGCTGCCTGAAACGAAAGCCGTCGGAAAAGATTATCTCGGCACCATCATTGCAGAATGCTTCCGTCGTTACCATACGACACAAACTTCGATCACGCTTGATAATATCAAGCAGCTTGGATTTACTTACTCTACGCGTGCCGGTATCACGATTGCAGTAGCAGACGTGACGGTTCCGCTGGAGAAGGATGAAATTCTTAGAGAATCGGATGAAAAAGTGCGCGTAGTTACAAATCAATATCGCCGCGGCTTGATTACAGATGACGAGCGGTACGACCGTGTTATCGCAATTTGGAGTAAAGCCAAGGATGAAATTACCGACATTCTGATGAAGTCGCTTGATAAATATAATTCCATCAATATGATGGTTGAATCCAAAGCACGGGGTAACAAATCGCAGATTACTCAGCTTGGCGGTATGCGGGGGCTGATGGCTAACCCATCCGGTAAAATTATCGAGCTTCCGATTAAGTCCAATTTCCGTGAAGGTTTGACCGTATTGGAGTATTTTATTTCCACCCACGGTGCACGGAAAGGTTTGGCGGATACAGCCCTTCGTACGGCGGACTCTGGTTACTTGACCCGTCGTCTCGTAGACGTAGCTCAGGATGTCATTGTTCGTGATGAAGATTGCGGTACGGATAAAGGTTTCCTTGTCAGCAGAATTCAAGACGGTAAAGAAGTCATTGAGGATCTGTACGACCGTATTGAAGGCCGGTACTCCTTCGAAACGATTCGCCATCCGCAAACCGGTGAAGTTATTATCCACCGCAACGAGCTGATTGAAGCAACGATTGCCGACCAAATTATCGGAGCTGAGATTGAAAAGGTACAAATCCGTTCCGTTCTCAGCTGCCGCTCCAGACACGGCGTCTGCAAAAAATGCTATGGCCGTAACCTGGCGACAGGTCAGCACGTAGAAATCGGCGAAGCCGTAGGTATCATCGCTGCTCAATCCATCGGTGAACCAGGAACACAGCTGACCATGCGTACGTTCCATACCGGGGGCGTTGCGGGAGACGATATCACGCAAGGTTTGCCGCGGATTCAGGAGCTTTTCGAAGCTCGTAATCCGAAGGGCCAAGCGATGATATCCGAAATCGACGGTACGATTAAAGAGATTCGTGAAGCCAAAGACCGTCGCGAGATCGAGGTTCAAGGTGAAGCTGAATCCAAGGTGTACTCGGTACCTTACGGTTCACGTATTCGTGTGACTGTAAATCAGAGTGTGGAAGCCGGCGATGAGCTGACGGACGGATCTATCGATCCGAAGGAAATGCTCCGCATCAAAGGGATCCGCGGTGTGCAAAACTATATTCTTCAGGAAGTTCAGCGCGTATACCGGAACCAAGGGGTGGAAATCAACGATAAGCACGTTGAAGTCATGATCCGCCAAATGCTGCGTAAAATTCGTATCATTGATGCCGGAAATACGACATTGCTGCCGGGCTCTTTTGTCGACATTCATGAATATGAAGAAGCAAATAAGGTGGCGCTTTTCGCGAACGAAGAACCTGCCGTTGCGAAGCCGGTGCTACTGGGTATTACCAAAGCATCGCTCGAAACAGATTCCTTCCTATCTGCAGCATCGTTCCAAGAAACGACTCGTGTTCTTACCGATGCGGCGATTAAAGGGAAAGTAGACCAATTGCTCGGCTTGAAGGAAAATGTTATCATCGGCAAGTTGATTCCTGCCGGTACGGGGATGGCTAGATACCGCAATATTCGGATTACAGATCCGAATGCGGAGCCGCTGGATGAAGAATTAACTGAAGCAGAAGCAGTAACCGTAGAGTAACGAAGAAGATACGGCGCTTGTCTTCAAAAATTGGATTGAAAAATCTTTTTGAAGGCAAGCGTTCATTCTTGACATGGCACAACCGAAGTGCTAATATATCAAAGTGTGCCATTTTATAAGCCTAGTTACCTGTCCTTTTGGAGGATATGATCTATGTCTTATGATAAAGTGAAACAGGCAGCAAAGCTAATTATCGGTACGAAGCAAGCGACGAAGATGGTGGAGACGGGCATTGCCACCGAAGTTTTCGTAGCAAGAGATGCAGATCCGCGAATTACGATAAAAATAGTTAACCTCTGCAAGATAATGGGGGTTAAAGTGACATACGTGGACTCCATGACCATGTTAGGTAAAGCGTGTGGAATCGAAGTGGGCGCAGCCGTGGCTGCGGTGGTGAATGAATAATGTAGTGACGTTTTTGTCTGAGAATCTAAGGCAAGAACTTTTCCTTTGTTCATTTACGATTCGCCTGGATCTGTGGGCTTGAAAAGTAAGAACCATTCATATTAAAGGAGGTGGCCAATATGCCAACAATTAACCAGCTCGTTCGTAAAGGACGCGAAGCAAAAGTTGTAAAATCCAAATCCCCAGCTCTTCAAAGAGGATTCAATGCCTTGAAAAGAGAAGCGACGGATCTGAGCTCCCCTCAAAAGCGTGGTGTCTGCACTCGTGTAGGTACGATGACTCCGAAGAAACCGAACTCAGCTCTTCGTAAATACGCGCGTGTTCGTTTGACGAACCGTGTTGAGGTTACTGCTTACATCCCAGGTATCGGACACAACTTGCAAGAGCACAGCGTAGTTCTGATTCGCGGTGGTCGTGTTAAAGACCTTCCAGGGGTTCGTTACCACATCGTTCGTGGTGCACTTGATACTTCCGGTGTAGCTAACCGTAAACAAGCACGTTCTAAGTACGGCGCAAAACGCCCGAAAGAGAAAAAGTAATATAGCTTTTTAAATTGAATGATTTTAGAAGAAAGGGGGATAACTATGCCTCGTAAAGGTCCAGTTACTCGCAGAGACGTATTGCCAGATCCGATTTATAACAGCAAGCTCGTTACCCGTTTGATCAACCGTATCATGATTGATGGTAAAAGAGGAACAGCTCAAACTATCCTTTATAATGCTTTCAATCTGATTCAAGATCGTACAGGTAAGGAACCTATGGAAGTGTTCGAACAAGCGATCAAAAACATTATGCCAGTTCTTGAAGTTAAAGCTCGCCGTGTTGGGGGTGCCAACTATCAAGTGCCGATAGAAGTTAGACCTGATCGCCGCACGACTTTAGGTCTTCGTTGGCTCGTGAACTATTCCCGCCTGCGCGGTGAGAAAACGATGGAAGAAAGATTGGCTCAAGAAATCATTGATGCCAGCAACAACACAGGCGCATCCGTGAAAAAACGCGAAGATACGCACAAAATGGCAGAAGCCAACAAAGCGTTCGCACACTATCGTTGGTAAAATTAAATTCCTTTTCATAGGAAGGAGACAACCTGATGGCTAGAGAGTTCTCCTTAAAAGATACGCGTAACATCGGGATTATGGCGCATATTGATGCCGGTAAGACTACCACGACGGAACGTATCCTGTTCTACACTGGCCGCGTGCACAAAATCGGTGAAGTTCACGAGGGTGCTGCTACGATGGACTGGATGGAGCAGGAGCAAGAGCGCGGAATCACAATTACTTCCGCTGCTACAACCGCTCAATGGAAAGGTCACCGCATCAATATTATCGACACCCCGGGACACGTTGACTTCACAGTAGAAGTCGAACGTTCCCTGCGCGTATTGGACGGAGCAGTAGGCGTATTTAGCGCTAAAGAAGGCGTTGAGCCACAGTCAGAAACGGTTTGGAGACAAGCGGACCGTTATGGCGTTCCACGGATTGCTTATGTTAATAAAATGGATATCATCGGTGCGGATTTCCTACAAGTTATTCAATCGATGCGTGATAAGCTTGGCGCAAACGCAGTTGCTATTCAATTGCCGATTGGTGCTGAGAATGATTTCAAAGGCGCGATCGACCTGGTTGAGCGTAAAGCTTATATCTACAAGGACGATCTGGGTAAAGATCCTGAGGAAGTTGAAATCCCTGATGAATACAAGGACAAGGTGGAAGAACTTCGCCTTGAGCTTGTAGAGAAAGTTGCGGAACTTGACGAAGATCTCATGATGAAATACCTGGAAGGCGAAGAGTTGACGATTGAAGAAATTAAAGGCGCGCTTCGTAAAGGGGTTGTTGCCGTTAAAATCTTCCCGGTTATCTGCGGATCTTCTTACCGTAATAAGGGTGTACAGTTGATGCTGGATGCCGTTATTGACTACCTGCCGTCTCCAATTGACGTACCGGACATCAAAGGTACGCTCGAAGATGGATCCGAAGTAATTCGTAAGTCTTCTGACGAGGAACCTTTCGCCGCTTTGGCTTTCAAAATCATGACTGACCCGTTTGTAGGTAAGTTGACGTTCTTCCGTGTGTACTCCGGTGTTCTGAACTCTGGATCGTATGTATTGAACGGATCGAAAGGCAAGCGTGAGCGGATCGGCCGTATTCTTCAAATGCATGCGAACACCCGCCAAGAGATCAGCGTAGTTTATGCTGGTGATATTGCAGCTGCCGTAGGCTTGAAGGACACCATTACAGGTGATACGTTGTGTGATGAGAAGAATCCGGTTGTTCTTGAATCCATGAACTTCCCTGAGCCGGTTATTCAGTTGGCTGTTGAACCAAAAACAAAAGCTGACCAAGACAAAATGGGTATTGCATTGGCCAAATTGTCTGAAGAAGATCCGACTTTCCGTGCGCATACGGACGAAGAAACTGGCCAAACGATCATCTCCGGTATGGGTGAGCTTCATCTTGAGATCATCGTTGACCGTATGGTTCGCGAGTTCAAGGTAGAAACCAATGTGGGTAAACCACAGGTTGCTTACCGTGAAACTTTCCGTCAAGCGGCTAAAGTTGAAGGAAAGTTTGTTCGCCAATCTGGTGGCCGTGGTCAATATGGTCATTGTTGGGTCGAGTTCCAACCACTGGAGCCGGGAACGGGATTCCAGTTCGAAACTAAGGTCGTCGGTGGTGCTATTCCTAGAGAATACATCGCTCCGATCCAAGCTGGTATCGAAGAGTCCATGAAGAACGGCGTATATGCAGGCTACCCGCTTGTGGATATCAAAGCTACGGTAGTGGATGGTTCTTACCACGATGTCGACTCCAGTGAGATGGCGTTTAAAATTGCTGGTTCCATGGCACTCAAAGCTGCTGCTGAGAAATGCCGCCCGGCTTTGCTTGAGCCGATCATGAAGGTAGAAGTTACCGTTCCGGAAGAGTACATGGGCGACGTTATGGGCGACCTGAACTCCCGTCGCGGTAGAATCGAAGGTATGGATGCTCGCTTCGGTGCGCAAATCATCCGTGCTAAAGTACCTCTCTCCGAAATGTTCGGTTATTCCACGACACTTCGTTCCCGTACGCAAGGCCGGGGCGTGTACTCGATGGAAATCTCGCACTATGAAGAAGTGCCTAAGTCGATTGCAGAAGAAATCGTTGCAAAGAATAAAGGCGCTTAATATAATTATATTATTTAAGGAGGCTATCCACTCATGGCAAAAGCAAAATTCGAGCGTAATAAACCGCACGTTAACATTGGTACAATCGGTCACGTTGACCATGGTAAAACAACCCTGACTGCGGCAATCACTACAGTATTGTCCAAAAAATACGGCGGTGCTGCAGTAGCTTTCGACCAAATCGACAAAGCTCCAGAAGAGCGCGAGCGTGGTATCACAATCTCCACTGCACACGTTGAATATGAAACTCCTAACCGTCACTACGCACACGTTGACTGCCCAGGCCACGCTGACTATGTTAAAAACATGATCACTGGTGCTGCACAAATGGACGGCGCGATCCTGGTTGTATCCGCAGCAGACGGTCCTATGCCGCAAACTCGCGAGCACATCCTGTTGTCCCGTCAAGTAGGCGTACCTTACATCGTTGTATTTTTAAACAAATGCGACATGGTTGAAGACGAAGAGCTTCTTGAACTGGTTGAAATGGAAGTTCGTGACCTGTTGAACGAATATGAATTCCCAGGCGACGACACTCCAATCATCCGCGGCGCAGCTCGTGAAGCTTTGGCTAACCCGGATGGTCCTTGGGCTGATAAAATTGTTGAGTTGTTCGAGCAAATCGACGCTTACATCCCAACGCCTGAGCGCGACACTGACAAGCCTTTCTTGATGCCGGTAGAGGACGTGTTCACGATCACTGGTCGTGGTACCGTTGCTACAGGCCGTGTAGAGCGTGGCGTGATTAAAGTCGGCGATGAGATCGAAATCATCGGTCTGGCTGAAGAAACTCGCAAATCCGTTGTTACGGGCGTAGAAATGTTCCGTAAGCTTCTGGATTCCGCTCAAGCTGGTGACAACGTCGGCGCACTGCTTCGTGGTGTAGATCGTAAAGATATCGAGCGTGGACAAGTTTTGGCGAAGCCGGGTTCCGTTAAGCCTCACGTGAACTTTACCGCCCAAATCTACGTTTTGACTAAAGAAGAGGGCGGACGTCATAAGCCTTTCTTCACTGGTTACCGTCCACAGTTCTACTTCCGTACAACGGACGTTACGGGTATCATCAACCTTCCAGAAGGTTCCGAGATGGTTATGCCTGGTGACAACATCAGCGTTACTGTAGAACTGATCTCGCCAATCGCTATCGAAGAAGGAACTCGTTTCGCGATTCGTGAAGGCGGCCGTACAGTTGGTGCTGGTGCCGTTGCAACAATCAGCAAGTAATTCGGTGATCCGAATCCTATAGATTTTCGTACTGTTCCGAAGCAAGGCCAAAGCATTTTGTACTGTTCCGATACAGCCCTTCATCTATATGGATGAAGGGTTTTAAATTTTTAGGCATTTACCATTTTTTTTGCTTGCTTTTCATTAAGATATTTAATATAATAGTGAACGTTGGTCTGTGACGTTGCGATGAAGTGAGAGGTTGCTGACACACCCGGCCCCTTTGCCATAGGGGCGGCGTCAGGAGATTTTCACGGAGTATGTCCGATACTAAATTGGGCGAAAGAAGGAGGGAATACTATGGCAAAGCAAAAGATTCGTATTCGTTTGAAGGCTTATGATCACAGAGTTCTGGATCAATCCGCCGAGAAAATCGTGGATACCGCAAAGCGTTCCGGTGCAGGAGTGTCTGGTCCGATTCCGCTTCCGACAGAGAAGCAAATCATCACGATTCTTCGTGCGGTTCACAAGTACAAAGATTCTCGCGAGCAATTCGAGATGCGTACGCACAAACGTTTGATCGATATCGTGAATCCAACGCCGCAAACTGTTGATGCTTTGATGCGTTTGGATCTGCCGTCCGGCGTGGATATCGAAATCAAACTGTAATATACACATGTGGATAAACAAACAAAAAGGCTAAAGAGGAAAAGAGGTGTCAACGATGACTAAAGGTATCTTAGGTAAAAAACTTGGGATGACTCAAGTATTTACTCCTGAAGGATTGGTTATTCCAGTTACCGTAATTGAAGCAGGTCCTTGCACAGTGTTGCAAAAGAAGGATGCTGAGAATGACGGCTACGAAGCTATCCAAATCGGTTTTGCCGATAAGAAAGAAAAGAATGCAAACAAACCTGAGTTGGGCCATGCAAAGAAAGCAGGCGCAACACCTAAGCGCTACGTTAAAGAATTTCGCAATGTACAAATTTCTGAGTATGAAGTTGGCCAAGAGATCAAGGCTGACTTGTTCACAGAGGGCGAATTCGTTGACGTAACAGGCACATCCAAGGGTAAAGGTTTCCAAGGCGTTATCAAAAGACATAACCAGTCCAGAGGTCCAATGGCTCACGGTTCGCGTTATCATCGTGGTCCAGGTTCCATGGGTTCGATCCAAGCTAACCGTGTTCCAAAAGGTAAGAAGCTTCCGGGTCACATGGGTGCAGAGACGGTTACACTTCAAAAGCTTGAAGTGGTTAAGGTTGATCTAGAACGGAACGTTCTTCTGATTAAAGGCTCCATTCCGGGTCCTAGAAACAGCTACGTTACCGTGAAATCTTCGGTGAAGAAGTAAGAAAGCGGGAAAGGAGGATAACAAATGCCAAAAGTAGCAGTGTATAACGTTAGTGGTTCACAAGTGGGCGAAGTGGAATTGGCCGACAGTGTGTTCGGAATCGAGCCGCACGTTCATGTATTGAATGAAGCGGTATTGATGCAGCGTGCATCCCTTCGTGCAGGAACTCATAAAACTAAAGGTCGTTCCGAAGTTCGCGGCGGTGGTCGTAAGCCGTGGAAACAAAAAGGTACAGGCCGTGCGCGTCAAGGTAGCATCCGCTCTCCACAATGGAAAGGCGGCGGTATCGTATTCGGGCCGACACCACGCAGCTATTCTTACAAGCTGCCTAAGAAAGTTCGTCGTTTGGCGATTAAATCCGCGTTGTCTTCCAAGGTGAAGGCGAGCGAAATTATCGTGCTGGATCAATTGCAATTGGCACAGCCCAAAACGAAAGAATTTGCTTCAATCTTGAATAACCTTAAAGTAGATCGTAAGGCTTTGGTTGTGACGGCTTCCTATGACGAGAACGTAGCATTGTCCGCGCGTAATATTCCAGGCGTTAAATTTGTAGCGGCTGAAGGAATCAACGTGCTTGATGTTATGGTCTACGACAAGCTGATCATTACGAAGGACGCGGTGCAAAAGGTAGAGGAGGTGTTTGCGTAATGAAGAACCCTCGCGATATTATTAAAAGCCCGATCATTACTGAACGTACCAGCGAAATGATGGCTGATAAGAAATACGTGTTCGAGGTAGATCTCCGTTCGAACAAAACGGAAATCAAGCAAGCGATCGAACAAATTTTCAAAGTGAAAGTGTCGAATGTAAATACGCTCAGAATGCCAGCGAAGCCAAAACGCTACGGCCGCTATTCCGGATACACTTCCGAATGGAAAAAAGCGATCGTGACACTCAGCGCAGACAGCAAAGAGCTGGAATTCTTCGAAACGGTATAAGATCAATTCTTAAAGTAAGGAGGAATCCACGTGCCAATCAAAAAATATAAACCAACGTCCCCTGCGAGACGTGCGATGTCGGTTTCTACGTTTGAAGAAATCACAACATCGACTCCGGAGAAATCGCTTTTGGCTCCTTTGAGCAAAAAAGCGGGACGTAACAATCAAGGTAAAATTACGGTTCGTCATCAAGGTGGCGGACATAAGCGTAAATACCGGATTATCGATTTCAAACGGAATAAAGATGGAATACCAGGTAGCGTTGCTACAATCGAGTATGATCCAAATCGTTCCGCTAACATTGCGTTGATCCATTATGTGGATGGCGAGAAGCGTTACATCCTCGCTCCTAAAGGCCTTAAAGTAGGCGATCAAATCGTATCCGGTCCAACAGCGGACATCAAAATCGGTAATGCTTTACCGATGGAGAACATCCCTGTAGGTACTGTGATTCACAACATCGAATTGAAGCCTGGCAAAGGTGGCCAATTGGTTCGTGCAGCAGGTACAGAAGCACAGCTTCTTGGTAAGGAAGAACAATATGTTATCGTTCGTTTGTCCTCGGGCGAAATGAGAAGAATCCTGAAAGTTTGCCGCGCAACTGTCGGATCCGTTGGTAACGAAGATCACGAACTCGTGAAAATCGGTAAAGCCGGACGTTCCCGTTGGTTGGGTCAAAGACCAGAAGTTCGCGGTTCCGTTATGAACCCGAATGATCACCCGCACGGTGGTGGTGAAGGTCGTTCTCCGATTGGCCGCAAATCCCCTATGTCTCCTTGGGGCAAGCCTACACTTGGATACAAAACACGGAAGAAGAACAAGGCTTCCAATCAATATATTATTCGTCGCCGCACGAAATAATTCGATTTTCTGTTCGGTTAAAGAAGGGAGGAATGAAGCATGGGTCGCAGTTTGAAAAAAGGTCCATTTGTTGATGGCTATCTTTTGAAGAAAGTGGAAGCTTTAAGTGGTGAGGGTGTTAAAAGACAAGTAATCAAAACTTGGTCCCGCCGTTCCACAATTTTCCCGCAATTCATCGGCCACACCTTTGCTGTATATGACGGCAAAAAGCATGTTCCAGTATATGTAACTGAAGATATGGTCGGACATAAGCTTGGTGAATTTGCTCCAACCCGTACTTACAAAGGTCACGCAGGTGACGATAAGAAAACGGGCAAGCGCTAATAAATGAACGTGAACTAGATTTAGTTGTGAATGAAAGGAGGTACTTCCATGCAACAAGCTAAAGCCAATGCAAAATATGTTCGTGTTGCTCCCCGCAAAGTTAAATTAGTTGTAGATTTGATCCGCGGTAAGAAGGTAGGCGAAGCGATCGCAATTCTGCGTCATACGCCAAAGTCCGCTTCCCCGATCGTTGAGAAGCTGTTGAACTCGGCTATTGCCAATGCAGAACATAACTACTCTTTGGATGTAAACAGCCTGGTTGTTGAGCAAGCTTATGTGAATCAGGGGCCAACTTTGAAGAGATTCCGTCCTCGCGCTATGGGTCGTGCGAGCCGCATCAATAAACGTACCAGCCACATTACATTAGTGGTATCTGAGAAATAAGGAGGGATAACGTGTGGGTCAGAAAGTAAACCCGGTAGGACTTAGAATTGGTATTATTCGCGACTGGGAATCCAAGTGGTACGCTGGTAAAGATTTCGGCGATTTGCTAATGGAGGACGTAAAAATCCGCGAATATTTGAAAACAAAGCTGAAAGATTCCGCTGTATCCCGCATTGAAATCGAGCGTGCGGCAAACCGCGTGAACGTAACCATCCATACAGCTAAGCCTGGTATGGTTATCGGTAAAGGCGGATCGGAAGTCGAGGTTATCCGCGGCTACCTGACCAAACTGACCAACGGCAAGAAAGTTCATATCAACATCTCCGAAGTGAAAAATTCGGATCTGGATGCGATTCTTGTAGCTGAAAGCATTGCACAACAACTGGAGCGTCGTGTATCGTTTCGTCGTGCATTGAAACAAGCGATTCAAAGATCGATGAGAGCCGGAGCAAAAGGAATCAAAACATCGGTTAGCGGTCGTTTAGGCGGAGCGGAAATCGCCAGAACGGAAGGGTACAGCGAGGGTACTGTTCCTCTTCATACATTGCGTGCGGATATCGATTATGGTACGGCAGAAGCTCACACCACTTACGGTCGAATCGGCGTTAAAGTATGGGTTTATCGTGGCGAAGTTCTTCCAACGGCTAAGAAAAAGGCTGCTACGGAAGGAGGCAACTAATCATGTTAGTTCCTAAACGTGTAAAACACCGCAAAGAGCACCGCGGCAACATGCGCGGCCGTGCAAAAGGCGGAGATGAAGTGCATTTTGGTGAATATGGTTTGCAGGCGATGGAGCCGGCTTGGGTAACCAACCGTCAAATCGAAGCTGCACGTATTGCCATGACCCGTTACATTAAGCGTGGCGGTAAAGTTTGGATCAAGATTTTTCCTGCCAAACCAATTACGCAAAAGCCGCTTGAAGTCCGGATGGGTAGCGGTAAAGGTAACGTAGAAAAATGGGTTGCTGTCGTTAAACCAGGTAAGGTTATGTTTGAACTTGCCGGCGTAAGCGAAGAAATCGCCCGTGAAGCTATGCGTCTCGCCTCTCACAAGCTGCCAATCAAGACGAAGTTTGTGAAAAGAGAAGAACTGGGTGGTGAAGCAAATGAAAGCTAGTGAATTTCGCAACTTAACCACTGCTGAAATCGAACAAAAAATTTCCGGATTTAAAGAGCAACTCTTTAACCTCCGTTTTCAACTAGCTACAGGTCAACTGGAAAATCCCGTACAAATTCAAAAAGTCCGCAAAGAGATTGCCCGGGCAAAGACGGTTTTGCGTGAAAGAGAATTGGGAATCACTAGTTAATGAATGAGAGAGGAGGATTTTAAAATGGCTGAACGCAACGAGCGTAAAACGCAGCAGGGTAAAGTCGTCAGCGACAAAATGGACAAAACCATCGTTGTCGCCGTTGAAACTTATAAGAAACACAACCTCTACCACAAGCGGATTAAATACACTAAGAAGTTCAAAGCTCATGACGAAAACAATGAAGCTCAAATCGGTGACGTTGTTGAAATCATGGAAACCCGTCCGCTCTCCAAAGACAAGCGCTGGAGATTGATCAAAGTGGTCGTAAAAGCGGTTATCGTTTAATATAAGCATTTGGCATCAATTCCGGAAGGAGGAAATACACAATGATTCAACCATTTACTCGTTTGAAAGTAGCTGACAACTCTGGTGCAAAATCGTTAATGTGTATCCGCGTGTTGGGTGGTACCGGTCGTCGCACCGCTAACATCGGTGATCTGATTGTATGCTCCGTAAAAGAAGCAACACCAGGTGGCGTTGTCAAAAAGGGTGATGTGGTTAAAGCTGTAGTTGTACGTACGAGACGCGGTGCGCGCCGTAAGGACGGATCCTACATCAGCTTTGACGAGAATGCAGCGGTTGTCGTAAAAGAAGATAAGAGCCCACGTGGTACTCGTATCTTTGGACCAGTAGCTCGTGAACTTCGTGACAGAGACTTCATGAAGATCGTTTCTCTGGCTCCAGAAGTTATCTAATTCGTTACTCAACATTCAATTAGGATGCTTACGAAGTGGTTTTCTAACGGAAACCTGTAGGAGGTGGAAACACAATGCCAAAACAACCGAAGAAACTCGAGTCCCATAACAATAAACTTCACGTTAAAAAAGAAGATAAAGTATTCGTTATTAGCGGTAAGGATAAAGGGAAGACGGGTCGCGTAATCGCAGCTTTTCCTCGCGAAAATCGCGTGTTGATCGAAGGTGTGAACATGATCAAGAAGCATGCCAAGCCATCGCAACAAAACCCGCAAGGAGGTATCCTTAATCAGGAAGCTCCGATTCACGTATCCAATGTGATGCTGGTTGATCCAAAGACGGGCGAGCCTACACGTGTTGGCTACAAAGTGCTTGATAACGGTAAAAAAGTTCGCGTTGCGAAAAAATCCGGCGAGATTATCGATTAATATCTGGCAAGAAAGGAGGTACTCGGATTCATGGCTGCAAGAATGAAGGATCGTTTTCTTAACGAAATTACTCCTGCTTTGATGCAAAAATTCAATTACACAACGGTAATGCAGGTGCCTAAGATTGAGAAAGTAGTTATTAACATGGGCGTTGGCGAGGCGGTTTCCAACTCTAAAGTGCTCGATACTGCAGTTCAAGATCTTCAATTGATCTCCGGTCAAAAACCGGTTATCACAAAAGCAAAAAAATCGATCGCAGGCTTTAAACTGCGTGAAAATATGCCGATCGGTGCAAAAGTAACGCTCCGTGGCGAGCGTATGTATCACTTCTTGGACAAATTGTTTAACGTTGCTCTTCCGCGCGTGCGCGACTTCCGCGGCGTATCTACCAAAGCATTTGACGGCCGCGGTAACTATACGCTTGGTTTGAAAGAGCAGTTGATTTTCCCAGAAGTAGAATACGATAAAGTGGACAAAGTCCGCGGTATGGATATCGTAATTGTAACAACAGCGAAAACGGATGAAGAGTCCCGTGAATTGTTGACGCAATTAGGCATGCCGTTCTCCAAATAATCGGGACAGGCACCAAAGTGCCGGTTCCCATGGGAAAAACCCAGGAGGTGTAAACTGAAGTGGCAAAAACTTCGATGAAGGTCAAGCAGCAGCGTCCTCCTAAATTTAAGGTGCAGGCCTATACGCGCTGTGAACGCTGCGGTCGTCCGCATTCCGTGCTTCGGAAATTTAAAATTTGCAGAATTTGCTTCCGCGAATTGGCATACAAAGGCCAGATCCCTGGCGTGAAGAAAGCAAGCTGGTAAAACTCATAGTTTCGGGAAGGAGGTTTACAACACATGGTTATGTCCGATCCAATTGCAGATATGCTTACACGTATTCGCAACGCTAACGTCGTTCGTCATGAGACTGTGGAAATTCCGGCTTCGAAGGTCAAAAGAGAAATCGCTGAGATCCTCAAGAAGGAAGGCTTCATTCGTGACGCTGAATATATCGAAGACAGCAAGCAAGGTATCATCCGCGTATTCTTGAAATACGGCGCTAACAACGAGCGCGTCATCACTGGTCTGAAAAGAATCAGTAAGCCTGGCTTGCGCGTTTACGCGAAAAGCCAAGAGGTGCCTCGCGTTCTAGGCGGTCTGGGAATCGCAATCCTGTCCACATCCAAAGGTGTGATGACGGACAAGGAAGCTCGTCAATCCAAAGCTGGCGGAGAAGTTATCTGCTACGTTTGGTAATATTGATTTTGAATGAACGGAGGTGCAAAACATGTCCCGTATTGGTCGCAAACCGATCACGATCCCAAGCGGAGTAAACGTGACTATTGATAACACATTGATTACGGTAAAGGGCCCTAAAGGCACTTTGAGTCGTGATCTGCACAGAGATATGAAGATCAGCGTTGAGGACAATGTCCTTACGGTAGAACGCCCTTCAGATAATAAATTGCACCGTTCTCTTCATGGTACGACACGCAGTGTTGTACAAAACATGGTGAGCGGAGTAACGGACGGATTTGTTAAAAATCTCGACTTGGTTGGCGTAGGTTACCGTGCGAACAAGTCCGGCAACAAGCTGGTCTTGAACGTTGGTTACTCGCATCCGGTAGAAATCGAGCCAGAAAACGGCATTGAATTCGAAGTTCCTTCGAACACGAAGATCATCGTCAAAGGAATCGATAAAGAGCTGGTAGGCGCAACTGCCGCTAAAGTTCGTTCCGTTCGTGAACCTGAGCCGTATAAAGGTAAAGGTATCAAGTACGAAGGCGAGCGTATTCTTCGTAAAGAAGGTAAAGCCGGTAAGAAGAAGTAAGGTTGCGTGACTAAACACGACAACTAAGGCTTCTGATCCAACTCGAAAGGAGTGACTCAAGAATGATTACCAAAAGCGATAAAAATAAAGCGCGTTTGAAAAGACATCTTCGCGTTCGTAAGAAAATTCAAGGAACGACTGAGCGTCCACGTCTCAACATTTTCCGTTCCTCCAAGCATATGTATGCCCAACTGATCGACGACGTTAAAGGCGTAACGATCGCTTCCGCTTCCACGCAAGACAAGGAACTGAAAGAGGGCATCGGCAACGGTGGCAACATCGGAGCTGCTACAAAAGTTGGAGCACTAATCGCGGAACGCGCCAAGAAAGCTGGTGTCGTACAAGTGGTTTTCGACCGCGGCGGTTACTTGTATCATGGTCGTGTCAAAGCACTCGCAGATGCTGCTCGCGAAGCAGGTCTTGAATTCTAATTTAAATTTACACATAAGGAGGTAAAGGACTTGCGTATTGATCCCAATACTTTAGAGCTGACTGAAAAAGTCGTTCAGATTAACCGTGTTGCAAAAGTAGTAAAGGGCGGTCGCCGTTTCAGCTTTAGCGCACTCGTGGTTGTAGGCGACGGCAAAGGTTGGGTAGGCGCTGGAATCGGTAAAGCTTCCGAGGTACCTGATGCGATTCGCAAAGGTATTGAAGATGCTAAGAAAAACCTGATTCACGTTCCTATCGTTGGAACTACTATTCCTCATCTGGTGACCGGACACTTCGGCGCAGGTAGAGTTCTGCTTAAGCCTGCTTCCCAAGGTACAGGAGTGATCGCGGGCGGCCCAGTTCGTGCGGTACTCGAATTGGCTGGTGTAGGTGACATCTTGACGAAGTCCCTCGGATCTTCGAACTCCATTAACATGGTCAACGCTACCCTGGAAGGCTTAGAGCGCCTTAAGCGTGCGGAAGACGTGGCTAAGCTTCGCGGTAAAACCGTTGAAGAACTCTTAGGTTAGGAGGGGATACCATGGCTAAGCAATTGCAAATTACCCTCAAGCGCAGTCTGATCGGTCGTCCTGAGACACAACGTCGTACAGTTACGGCTCTTGGACTCCGTAAGCTGCATCAAACCGTAACACAAGCAGACAATGCCGCGATTCGCGGTATGGTTAACCAAGTAAATCACTTGGTAGAAGTTAAAGAAATCGAAGCGTAATAGCTTACCATATAGCTAGAGGAGGTGCAAACGATGAAATTGCATGAGCTTACTTCTGCTCCCGGTTCTCGCAGTTCCCGCAAGCGCGTAGGTCGCGGTGTGGGTAGCGGTATGGGGAAAACATCAACTCGCGGTCACAAAGGTCAAAATGCGCGTTCCGGCGGCGGTGTTCGTCCGGGATTTGAAGGCGGTCAAAATCCGCTTTATCGTCGCTTGCCAAAACGTGGATTTAACAACCAATTCCGCAAGGAATTTGCTGTTGTCAACGTAGAGGATTTGAACAAGTTCGCAGCGGGTACGGAAGTTACACCGGAAGCTTTACTGGAGTCCGGCATCGTGAAAAACCCAAGAGACGGCATCAAAATTTTGGGTAATGGTGAAATCACGGTTAAATTGAACGTTAAGGCCAATAAATTCTCCCAATCTGCGGTAGAAAAAATTCAGGCTGCAGGCGGTCAAACCGAGGTGATTTAATGTTTCGTACCATATCCAATATTATGAAAGTAGAGGATCTGCGGAAACGTATTATCTTCACCTTATTGGTGCTGATCGTCTACAGAATTGGTGCTTTTATTCCGGTACCTAACATCAACACAGACATACTGAAGCTTCAAGATCATGCCAGCCAAGGCGGCGTTTTCAGCTTGCTTAACACTTTCTCTGGCGGCGCGTTGTTCCAGTTCTCCATCTTTGCGATGGGGATTATGCCTTATATCACGGCATCGATCATCGTGCAGCTGCTCTCCATGGATGTTATACCGACATTCACGCAATGGGCGAAAGAAGGAGAAGCAGGCCGAAAGAAGTTAGGACAGATTACCCGTTACGGGACAATCTTTCTAGGCATCATTCAAGCATTCGGACTTGCAATTGGGTTTAATCGTCTGTATACCGGATTGGTTATCGAACCGACATTTGCGACCTATGCTTTGATTGCCATCGTTCTCACGGCGGGCACTGCTTTTCTGATGTGGTTAGGGGAACAAATCACCGAGAATGGCATTGGAAATGGTATTTCCATTATCATCTTCGCAGGCATCGTGGCTGCAATTCCGACAGGTATTCAGCAAATTTATCAAACGCAATTTGCTGATGCTGGCGGCGCGCTCTTCCTTAACATTGTGAAGATCGTGATTATTGCGCTCGTGATTATCGCGTTGATTGCCGGAGTGATTTTCGTCCAACAGGGCGTTCGTAAAATCCCCGTTCAATACGCTAAGCGAGTGGTCGGCCGCAAAATGTTCGGAGGTCAATCGACGCATATTCCGCTCAAGGTTAACGCGGCGGGTGTCATTCCGGTTATCTTCGCACTTTCGCTCTTGGTGTTCCCTCCGACAATCGCGAGCTTCTGGAGAGGCAATGCGGTTGCCGATTGGATCATCACGAATATGAGTTATACACATCCGCTTGGGATGGTCTTGTATGTTTTGCTAATTATCGGATTCACCTACTTCTACACCTTTGTACAGATTAACCCTGTGCAAATGGCGGACCAAATGAAGAAGAACGGCGGCTACATTCCGGGAATTCGACCAGGAAAAACGACTTCAACTTATCTTACGCGGGTAATGACTAGAATCACCTTGTCCGGCGCGCTATTTCTGGCTGCCATTTCTATTCTTCCAATCATCTTCGGTGCTTTGGCTGGTTTGCCTCAATCCGTACAGATTGGCGGCACATCCTTGCTGATCGTCATCGGTGTAGGATTGGAAACGATGAAGCAAATCGAAAGCCAGTTAATCAAACGCCACTACAAAGGTTTTATTAACAAATAGTGAATAGGTACTGATAGCTGACTTCTTTAGCTATCGGCACCTATTGTGCTGTTAGCATCGAATGATGCGAGTAGGGGAGGAAGTCGTGATGAACATCATCTTTATGGGACCTCCTGGTGCAGGTAAAGGTACTCAGGCGGAACGAATCGTTGACGAGTTTCAAATCCCGCATATTTCGACGGGGGATGCTTTCAGGCTGGCGATGAAGCAGGAGACGCCTCTTGGAGTTGAAGCGAAAAAATATGTTGATCAAGGATTGCTCGTCCCGGATGAGATTACGATCGGGATTGTTCGTGAAAGACTTGGGTTGCCGGATTGCAGTAAAGGATTTCTGCTTGACGGTTTTCCGCGGACCATCTCCCAAGCGGAGGCGCTTGACGGAATAGCTGCTTCGCTGGGTAAAAGCATTGAGCACGTGATTAACCTAAAAGTGGATCGAGATTTATTGCTTGCCCGTTTAACGGGACGTAGAATCTGTAAATCTTGTGGTGCTACGTATCATATCTTGTTCAACCCCCCTGTGCGTGAGAGTACTTGCGACAAATGTTCTGGTGAGTTGTATCAACGTTCGGATGACAACGAAGAAAAAGTAGGGACTCGTTTGGACGAATATATCAATAAAACCACTCCGCTTTTGGAGTACTATCGTAACAAGGGAATATTGCGTGAGGTTAACGGTGAGCAAGAGATAAATACAGTTACTGCACAAATCAGTTCACTATTGCGAGGGCAAGCGTAATGATCATTTGTAAGTCTGCCGCTGAATTGGAATTGATGCGGGAGGCCGGCCGTATTGTAGCCGACACCCATCGAATGCTTCAAAAAGCCATTCAGCCCGATATTACAACCAAAGAGCTCGATCAAATCGCAGAAGACTATATTCGTAGTCAGGGTGCAATTCCGTCTTTTAAAGGGTACAATGGTTTTCCTGGAAGTATCTGCGCTTCGGTCAACGATGAATTGGTTCACGGCATACCCGGTCAAAGAAAGCTGAAGGATGGCGACATAATTAGTATTGATATCGGTGCGCAGTATAAGGGATACCATGGGGATTCCGCTTGGACTTACGGTGTCGGAACGATTTCTGATACGGCAAGGAAGCTTTTGGAGGTGACCGAAAGGTCGCTGTTCGCAGGCATTGCTGAAGCTAAACCGGATGTCCGGCTGTACACGATTTCTAACGCCATTCAGAAGTGTATTGAGAATGAAGGTTTTTCGGTTGTCCGAGAGTATGTAGGACATGGAATTGGAACCGAACTCCACGAGGAGCCTCAAATTCCGAATTACGGTCCAGCCGGTCACGGCCCAAGGCTCAAACCCGGCATGGTACTCGCGATCGAACCAATGGTTAATGTAGGGGAACGATATGTTCGGACCTTGGAAGACGATTGGACGGTCGTCACAGTGGATGGCAAACTGTGCGCTCACTTTGAGCATACCATAGCGATTACGCCGGACGGTTACGAGATTTTGACGCTTCCCGGTACGTAGGATACACGATGGAAACATCGAATATGCCTGAAATCGGACAAATCGTAAGGGTGAATCGGGGACGAGATTCCGGGAAGTATGCCGTCATTATCGGCGTCGTAGACCAACGATACGTGTGGATTGTGGACGGCGGCAAACGGAAATTCGATGAACCCAAAAAGAAAAATATCATTCATCTCGAGCTCTTGCCAGCGGTCAGTTCTGAAGTAGCTGATAGTCTGCGGGAGACCGGTCGTGTTACGAATGGCAAATTGCGATTTGCACTCCACAGCTATGTGGACAATTTATCTGCACAAGCGCTAGAGAAAGGAGAATGACTGTGGCCAAAGAAGATGTGATTGAAGTTGAAGGTACAGTGATTGAACCTCTTCCGAATGCAATGTTTAAAGTGGAACTGGAGAACGGTCATAAGATACTTGCTCATGTATCGGGAAAAATCAGAATGCACTTTATCCGGATCCTGCCTGGTGATAAAGTGACAGTTGAACTTTCGCCCTATGATTTGACCAGAGGCCGTATAACCTATCGTTTTAAATAAATGTACGCTAATGAAGTAAGCTTTTCTCTTGAAAAAATCAGTAATGCTTACGAAGAAAGTTTTTCTCACGAAAAACTCTTAGGAGGTAACCACCATGAAGGTTAGACCATCGGTCAAGCCGATTTGCGAAAAATGCAAAGTCATTCGCCGCAAAGGGAACGTTATGGTAATCTGTGAAAATCCGAAACACAAACAAAAACAAGGCTAAGGAGGTGCAGGTGTAAATGGCACGTATTGCTGGTGTAGACTTACCACGTGACAAACGGGTAATCATCGCTTTGACTTACATTTTCGGTATCGGTAGCAATACCGCTCAGAAAATTGTTGCTCAAACCGGAATCAATGCAGACACTCGCGTTCGCGATCTGACGGAGGATGAAGTAAGCAAAATCCGTGAAGTGATCGACAAAACGCTGAAAGTGGAAGGCGACCTGCGTCGCGAAATCGCATTGAACATTAAGCGTCTCATCGAGATCGGATGCTATCGTGGCGTTCGTCATCGCCGCGGCTTGCCAGTTCGCGGTCAACGTACTAAAACAAATGCTCGTACGCGTAAAGGTCCTCGTCGTACGGTAGCTAATAAGAAAAAATAGTAAAGGAGGTAACTCGTAAATGGCTAAACCTAAAAAAGTTGTTCGTACTAAACGTCGTGATCGGAAAAATATCGACTCCGGAGTGGCACATATCCGCTCCACGTTTAACAATACCATCGTCACCATCACGGATCCGCACGGAAACGCAATTTCTTGGGCGAGCGCTGGTAACCTTGGCTTTAAAGGTTCTCGTAAAAGCACTCCGTTTGCCGCTCAAATGGCTGCTGAGTCCGCTGCGAAAGCCGCTATGGAGCATGGGATGAAGGCCGTTGAGGTTATGGTTAAAGGACCGGGCGCAGGTCGTGAAGCAGCGATTCGTTCGCTTCAAGCCGCTGGGCTCGAAGTCAACCTGATTAAAGACGTTACTCCGATCCCTCATAACGGTTGCCGTCCTCCGAAACGCCGTCGTGTCTAATTCAGGATCGCTAAGTCATGGTGGTATATTTATCCAAAAGTTGTGAATACTATTTGGATAGGCATACTGCGCGTCTTATACGTCTTAAGTTATCCAGAGGGAAACGACGTTTGAAGGAGGGTTAACCAATGATCGAAATCGAAAAGCCGAAAATAGAAACCGTACATTCGAGCGAAGACGGCACCTACGGCAAGTTTGTCGTAGAGCCTTTGGAAAGAGGATACGGAACTACGCTGGGTAACTCTCTGCGCAGAATCCTGCTTTCGTCTTTGCCGGGCGCCTCTGTGTCGTCCGTGCAAATCGACGGGGTGCTGCACGAGTTCTCTACAGTTCCGGGTGTCATGGAAGATGTTACGGAGATTATCCTTAACCTTAAGGGGCTATCGTTGAAGATTCATTCCGACGAAGAGAAGGTTCTTGAGATCGATGCCGAAGGTGAAGGTGCTGTTGTGGCTGGCGATATTCGCGGCGATAGCGATGTGGAAATCCTGAATCCGGATCTGCACATTGCTACGCTGTCCTCCGATGCCCGGCTTCATATGAGAATTCATGCGAACCGCGGCCGAGGATATGTAGCGGCGGACAAAAACAAGCGCGAAGACCAACTGATCGGCGTAATTCCGATTGATTCGATCTACACTCCGATAACTCGTGTCAATTACAGCGTGGAAAACACTCGCGTCGGTCAAGTCACCAACTATGATAAACTAACCCTCGAAGTCTGGTCCGATGGTAGTATCCGACCTGAAGAAGCCGTAAGCTTGGGTGCTAAAATCTTAACCGAGCATTTGATGCTGTTTGTCGGTCTAACTGATGAAGCTAAAGATGCTGAAATTATGGTCGAGAAGGAAGAGGACAAGAAGGAGAAGGTTCTCGAGATGACTATCGAGGAACTGGATCTCTCCGTCCGCTCTTACAACTGCCTGAAGCGTGCCGGCATCAATACGGTGCAGGAATTGATTACGAAAACGGAAGAAGATATGATGAAGGTCCGCAACTTGGGTCGTAAATCTTTAGAGGAAGTCCAAGAGAAGCTGGAAGAGCTGGGTCTTGGCCTCCGTATGGAAGATTAAACTTTAAGCATGCGTATCGTTTATTAATTGAACAGAAGGAGGTTGCACACATGGCAGCATACCAAAAGTTGGGTCGTGATTCCAGTTCGCGTAAAGCTTTATTTCGTGACCTGGTAACCGATTTATTCATACATGAACGTATTCAAACGACGGAAGCGAAAGCGAAAGAACTTCGTTCAATCGCAGAAAAGTTGATCACTTTGGCTAAACGCGGAGATCTGCATGCACGTCGTCAAGTAGCTTCTTTCGTTCGCCGTGAAGCAGCGAATGAAAATCAAGATGCCATTCAGAAACTTTTCTCGGACTTGGCTCCTCGCTACGCAGAACGTCAAGGCGGATACACCCGGATTTTGAAGCTGGGTCCTCGCCGCGGCGATGCAGCACCAATGGTTTATTTGGAACTTGTAGACCGAGTTTAAGAGAAAAAGAATGGGAAAGGGTGGACGGGATCTTAGGATTCTGATGAAACCCTTTTTTTTGTAGTCAAGAAGCGCGAATGGACATACGCACGGGGGGCGCGCCGTGAGAAATATCTGCATAACGATCAGCTATGACGGTACTGCATACAACGGATTTCAAACGCAGCCGGAGAAAAAAACGGTTCAGGATCATTTAGAGCATGCCATATTGAAATTGACCGGGGAAGAAATTAAACTAACATCATCAGGCCGGACGGATGCAGGGGTTCATGCACGGGGTCAAGTAGTTAATTTTTATACGAGTTCCTGTATACCCATAGAACGCTGGTGCCTTGCGATAAATTCCTGGCTCCCTCGAGATATCATTGTTTGGGATGCAATGCAGGTGGCTGACGGTTTTCATGCCAGGCGATCGGCTAAGCAAAAGACATACCGGTATACGATACGCTGCGGCAGGTATATCGATACGTTCAAGCGTCACTTCGAGGTTCACCACCCGACGTCCCTCAATGTAGAAGCGATGCGAGCAGGTTTGAATCAGCTGATAGGGGAACATGATTTCACATCCTTTTGTTCAACTAGGTCAGTGGCTCCAAGCCATATCAGGAACATATATGACGCTTGGATCGAATGTGAACCGGTGGATGAGGACCTGCAATCTTTCGCTATGCATATTTATATAACCGGCAACGGTTTTTTATACAATATGGTACGCATTATAACAGGCACCCTGATTCAAATCGGCGAAGGAAAGCGCCAAAGCTCTGAGATGCGTAGCATTTTGGAGGCTAAAGACCGTTCTATGGCAGGACCGACGGCCATGCCGCACGGATTGATGCTGTGGAAAGTTTTTTATGGGGAAAAGCCGAAACACTATTGATTACTGCATGAATATGTAGTACTATATTAAGTGGTGTTTCATGACTGGCTACCCCACGGCCCCGGGTCTTGCAAACGACCATTTGACTATTGAACATATGAATGATTGTTAAATGACTGTGATGAAGATAGATTTAGGAGGAACATTTACATGCGTACCACATATATGGCGAAGCCAAATGAAGTAGAACGCAAATGGTACATTATCGACGCTACTGACAAGACGCTTGGACGTCTGGCCAGTGAAGCGGCAAGTATCCTGCGCGGCAAGCATAAGCCTCAATTCACTCCGCATGTTGATACCGGCGATTTCGTCGTAATCATCAATGCTGAGAAAATCGTTCTGACTGGTAAGAAGCTGCAGAACAAAATGTACTATCGTCACTCCTTGCATCCTGGCGGTTTGAAAGTAACTTCCGCAGGAGAAATGCTGAAGAACAAGCCGGAGCGTGTGTTGGAATCGGCCATTCATGGTATGCTTCCGAAGAACCGTCTGGGCAATCGTATCAAGCTAAAGCTTAAAGTATATGCAGGTTCGGAGCATCCGCATCAAGCACAACAACCTGAAGTTTGGGAACTTCGCGGTTAATAAAGGGAGGACTGTCTTGTGGCACAAGTACAATATTATGGCACCGGTCGTCGTAAGCATTCGGTAGCACGTGTTCGCTTGGTACCGGGCGAAGGCCGCATCATTATTAATAAGCGTGGGTTGGACGAATACTTCGGTTTAGAAACGCTGAAGTTGATCGTCAAACAACCATTGAACCTCACTGATACATTGTCAAAATATGATGTATTGGTCTTGGCACACGGCGGCGGTATTTCCGGACAAGCCGGAGCCATTCGTCACGGTATTTCCCGTGCACTCCTCAAAGTTGACCCGGAATACCGTGGCACTTTGAAAAAAGCCGGTTTCCTTACTCGTGACCCACGGATGAAAGAGCGTAAGAAATACGGCTTGAAAGCCGCTCGTCGCGCTCCTCAATTCTCGAAACGTTAATTATTGCTTTGATCAAAAAACCTCTCCGATAAAACGGGGGAGGTTTTTTTATATTAATACTTGTCAATTGCTTGAGGCCCTGGTTTGTGCAGGCTCAAAATCCCAGTCCTTGCGTTCCACGTGACGAGGGTAAGAGATATGGATTCCTAATCTTTAACTCACTGATAAGAGCCTTGCGAATTTCATTGCAGGCCGTCCAGTCCAGTAATGATCGTCCTTAACCAAGCTGGTAACGGTATATTTGGCCCCTAGGGCATTAATCTCTAGATCGGTAATGCCATATAACTGAGGCGGCTCGACCGCCTGGCCTTTATCGTCTAACAAAAACATTTGTGGCATCGCTGCAATGAGGCGTGATGAAACGGCATGGACTACCTTTTTCGATATCCGCTATGTCCGTCTCATATGGCACTGTGATGTTTACAATGGCCCGCATGCGCTCGCGGTTATAATTCTGACTGATGCGTATTTCCGAATTTTGAATGACAACCACATGCTGTGCCCAAATACGTATTTTTGTGGCTCTTAGCCCAACACTTACAATCGTACCGTTGATTTGACCGTTGTTAATCGTTACATAATCTCCAACAGAGAATTGATCCTCGAAAATAATGAAAAATCCGGTGATCAAATCCTTCACAAGTTTTTGTGCACCGAAGCCTACAGCTAATCCGCTGACCCCTGCGCCAGCAATAATGGGGCCTACATCTAACCCTACATTACTCAGACACATGAGAAATGCGATAATAACTAACACATATCTCGTAAAGGATAGCAGCAGTGATTCAAGCGTGTTTCTTTGCCTTGGCTCTAAACGGGCCAAAATAAATATACGTGAAATTAAGATTTTGCGTACCTTCAGCATGAACCAAGACATATCAAACCTCCCCATATCGAATTCTCTTTTCATTTTACTTAAAACTTTGAGGGTGCTCAAATTTCTTTTCACCGATTAGGCTGTTCGTTAATAAAATATGATAAATGCCCATATAAAAGAAAAATTTAAATTGACAAAAAGTTGTGAAGAGTTATAATAAAAAACAAATACAATAAAACGCATTAACTTACTCGGAATTAAACTTTAGGAGGCACTTATATCATGAATTTGTTTGAAAAAGAAGCTTTGATTAGTCAAGCTGCGGATGACTTTGAGCATAAAAGTCCTGAGGAACTTATTGCCTGGGCGGTAGAAAGATTCCCTAATATTACGCTTGCCTGTAGTTTCGGGCCGGAAGATGTAGTACTTGTCGACCTGCTCCAGAAGGTTAGCCCGAAAACGGACATTTTCTATCTCGATACGAATGTACATTTTAAAGAAACGTATGAAACCCGTGACCGTCTGCAGCAGCATTATGGCGTAGAGTTCGTACAAGTGCTTCCTAAACTTACGCTTGAAGAGCAGGCCCAGAAATTCGGTGAAGAGCTATGGAAGAGTGAACCGACCCAATGCTGTAATATTCGGAAAGTGGATCCACTCACCGATATACTTAAAAACTATGATGCGTGGATTACGGGGATTCGCCGTGACCAAGCTCCTACACGTGCCAACGCTAAAAAAGTAGAGTATGATGTGAAGTTCGGTTTGGTAAAATTCAATCCGCTTGCAAGCTGGACATCCGAGGATGTATGGAATTATATTAGAAATAACAATATTATTTATAATCCGCTTCATGATCAAAACTATCCTAGTATCGGATGCGAGCACTGCACACGTCCGGTAGCAAATGGGGAAGACCCTAGAGCAGGTCGTTGGGCGGGCTTTGAGAAGACGGAATGCGGTCTGCATAAATAATATAGATCATACGGATCATAGGAGGAACGTAAGTGATGGGAGAAACCATTCGACCACATGGCGGTATGTTAATTAACCGTCTCGTAGAAGGAGAGCAAAGAGACAGGCTGCTGGAGCATGCCAAAGGCTTGTACCCATTAAGAATCAATGCATGGGCCATTTCAGATTTAGATCTGATCGCCGTGGGAGCTTTTTCCCCATTGACGGGATTTATGGGCGAGCAAGATTATCAATCCGTCGTGGAACGGATGCGGCTCGCCGACGGAACAGTATGGAGCATTCCGATTACGCTTGGTGTACAAGACGAAGTGACTGAGGATCTGGAGCCAGGACAAGAGGTTGCGCTTGTGGGTGAGAAGGATGGCGTCATTTATGGCATTATCCAAGTGGAAAGCATGTATAAAGTGGACCAGAAGCATGAGGCCGTCAAAGTTTTCAAAACGGATGATACTGAGCATCCGGGTGTGCAAAAGCTGTATTCGAAGCCTGCAACGTATGTCGGCGGCCCAGTGCAAGTACTGAACCGACCGAAGCCGGAGAAATTCGAGGAGTTTTATTTTGACCCGGCTGAGACTCGTAAAATCTTTTCGGATAAGGGGTGGAAGACGGTGGTCGGATTTCAAACACGTAATCCGGTTCACCGTGCTCACGAATATATCCAAAAAAGTGCAATGGAAATCGTGGATGCACTGTTCTTGAATCCTCTCGTTGGGGAAACCAAATCCGATGATATTTCCGCTGACGTACGGATGCGCAGCTACCTCGTATTGCTTGAAAACTATTATCCAAAGGATCGTGCGTTCTTGGGTGTGTTTCCTGCCGCTATGCGTTATGCAGGACCTCGTGAAGCCATTTTCCATGCGATGGTGCGTAAAAACTACGGGTGCACGCATTTCATCGTTGGACGCGATCATGCAGGTGTAGGGGATTATTACGGTACTTATGAAGCACAGGAAATCTTCAGTAACTTTACGGCTGAAGAGATCGGAATTACGCCTTTGTTTTTTGAACATAGCTTTTTCTGCACCAAGTGCGGCAACATGGCTTCAAGCAAAACTTGCCCTCATGGTAAAGAAGATCACCTTCACTTATCGGGAACAAAAGTGCGCGCGCTGCTGCGGGAAGGTCAATGCCCGCCTCCGCAGTTCACGCGTCCGGAAGTGGCGGAAGTGCTCATAGAAGGTATGAAGGAGCCTGAATATCAGGTATAAGCAGCTGGTCTAATTATCCACCTCGTCCCATAAGATGAAAGTGAGTCTATGGGATGCGAGGTGGATTTTTCATGTTCCGAAGAAGAAAGAGGGTCGTTATCTGGCTGACGATGCACAGCGGCATTAAAATTGTCATGTCCGCCCTGCTGGTCGCTCTTATGCTGTTCATGCTCACTTATGAGCTCCCTTCGACCAAAACATGGACCTATTGGACAATGCCTCTTTCAGGGAAAATCATAGCTTTGGATGCAGGTCATGGGGGGCCGGATGGAGGAGCCCGGAGCAAAGACGGATTGGATGAAAAGGACGTAAATCTGGCCATCACAAAGTATTTGCGGGATTATCTTCAGCAGGCGGGGGCACTGGTGGTGATGACACGTGAGGATGACAGGGATTTGGCAGACCCGTCGACCAAAGGCTACAGCCGCCGTAAGACAGAGGATCTGTTGAAAAGGGCAGAATTCATATCACAATCAAAGACAGATTTATTTTTAAGTATTCACTTAAATAGCATACCATCTGCCAAGTGGTCCGGCGCGCAAACGTTCTATTATCCGAATCATGCGGACAATGTTTCACTGGCCGCGCTAATTCAAGACGAAATGAAGAGAAACTTGAAGAATACGGACCGGGTGGCCAAGCAAGCGGATAAAGAAATTTATCTGTTGAAAACACTCAAAATGCCGAGCGCTTTGGTGGAGGTCGGGTTCTTGTCTAATCCAGGGGAAGCGGCATTGCTAAGAGATCCGTCGTATCAGAAAAAAGTAGCAACTTCAATCTATCAGGGTATACTTCGCTACTATTCGGGGGAAAAGGTGGGATCGAGTTAATTTTATGGTATAATAAGCACCAGCGTACATAACAACTAACGGCTGAGGTGACGATGTGTTAACCAAAGAACAGTTGCTGGCTTCGGTAAGTCAGTTAAGGGATCCTGAATACGGCATAAGTTTAGCCGAATTGAATTTCGTTCGTGATGTGATGATCAAGGAAGCTCATGTATCCGCTACGGTCCTGCTTTCCAAAGAGAGTGAAGAATATAAGGAACGCGTGCAGCAGGAGATTATGGAAGCGTTCAAGAAGGCCGGCGCGGAGCAGGTGCACCTCCGTTTGCGACCTCTATCCGATTATGACCGCAGCGAAGCGTTACGCAAGGTTCAGGAGACAGGCAGTACCGCTGGGGCGCAAGCTGAGGCTCCGAATGCTGCCAAAGCATCCCTGAACGTATTGGACCCGCAATCTGGCGTTAAATTTATTGCCATTGCTAGTGGCAAAGGCGGCGTCGGAAAATCAACGGTTACCGTGAACTTGGCAGTTGCGTTAGCAAGACTAGGCAAGAAGGTAGGCTTGGTGGATGCCGACATTTATGGCTTTAGTATTCCGGACATGATGGGAATCGAGGAACGGCCCCAGGCTGCCGAGAACCGTATTGCTCCTGTAGAGCGTTTTGGTGTGAAAGTCATTTCGATGGGCTTCTTCGTAGAAGAGAATACGCCCGTGATTTGGCGAGGACCGATGCTTGGTAAAATGCTTAAGAACTTTTTCAGCGAAGTAGAGTGGGGAGAGTTGGATTATATTCTTCTTGACTTGCCGCCAGGCACGGGAGACGTTGCTCTTGATGTTCATCAGATGATTCCCCAAAGCAAAGAAATCATCGTTACCACACCGCATGCCACAGCAGCATTCGTAGCAGCCAGAGCAGGAGCCATGGCCATTCACACCAATCACGAAATTCTCGGTGTTGTCGAGAATATGTCGTATTATACTTGCGGCAAATGTGGAAACAAGGACTACGTATTTGGCCGGGGAGGCGGAGGGAAACTTGCGGAGGAGCTTCATACAAGCCTTCTGGCCCAAATTCCGCTTGGTGTACCGGATAATCATGTAGCTGAGCCGGACTACTCGCCATCGGTCTATAAAGCAGATACCGAGACCGGACAAATATACAAAGATATGGCGGAGCAAGTGATTCTCCAGTTAGAGGGAACAAGACAGGCTTAAAAACCTGTCTTGTTTTCTTTTTAGCCGCCTTACTGGCCACCCTGTTGATTCCCGCCGCCTCCTTGACTACCGCCCTGGCCTCCGCCACCGCCACCGCCACCGCCACCGCCACCCGAAGATTGTTCCTTAGGAGTAGACTCTTCCTGCAGCACCTTTTTCATCAAGTCCATCATTTCCAGACGAAATAATGGACTTTGAAGTGATTCTTGAATGACGGCTTTCATTTGGGCTCGATAGGGTGTGCCTTTCATCGTTTCAAGTAGCATTTTTTCAAAATCAGGACTTTTCATGGCATCCATCATTTGTTTTTGGTATTCAGGGTCCTTCATCAAGTCTTTTTGCAATTGTTTTGTATCTTTTTCGATGGCTTTAGCAAACTGCCCGGCAAACTTCGGATCAGTAATCATTTTTTGCAGAAACTGGTTGCTCTGTGTATCGACAAGTACATCCTTTACAGCCAATTGCAGCTGCTGCGTATCTCCGGCAGAAAGCAATTGAAGCTTGCTGTTTTCATGAATTGTAGCCTCTTGGATGGCCTTCCGACCGTCTTCCGTCTTCAGTATGTCGAGAACCATGGATTTGGTATCCTTATAGTTGCCGCCACCATTGCCGGATGAAGCTTGAGTATCGGAACCGCAAGCGGTTAAGAAGCCGACGATCAGAAGAACGGGTGCTAAACGAATCCATAGCGTGATCATCATTCAGGGCTCCCTTCATGTCATTTTGAGCATAGTATTTGTATTGAATGACGGGTTTAACACAATTGTCGTTAGCTTTTTATTGTGAAGGTTGGTACAATTAACTGTTGAAATGACATATTTGGAGGTTAGCGGTTGTGACAATAAGAAAATGGTTTTACCTGTTTTGGACCACACTGTTCATTGGGGCGATAACTGCGGTCGTTACCGGGCTTATTCTGCAGTTTTCGGACCAGCAAGTGGCACTTGGCGGCAAAGAAATCGGGTTCAGCATGTTAACCATGCTTCTTGGTGGCGCCACGATCAGCGTTCTGAGCCAAATGGGCTTTTTTGCATATCTGATTCTTCGCTTCTTGTTTATGGGGATGTTTCGTCGTAAGTGGATTTGGGATATGCTTCAAGTCATTATTATTGTCATTGTGTTGTTCGATTTAGTGTATTTACGTTATTCGGGAAGCGATGGGCAAACGGCATGGGCTGGATATTTGGTGCTCCCAGTCATTTTGACGATCGCCTCGTTCATTGTATCTTGGTGGAAGGTCAAGCTCACTAATCAGAACGCATGGACCCCCACGTTGTTTTTTATGATCGCGGTCACAGCGATCGAAGCGATTCCGTCGCTTCGTTTGGACAACCCGGCATCCACTATATTTATGTTGGTCCCGCTGTTTGCGTGCAATACCTGGCAAATTTTAATTCTACCCAAAGTGCTCGGAACAACAAATAAAGAGCCGCTGTAACGGCTCTTATGTTTTATTGAATTTGTTTCAAAAGGGTATCCTCGACGGGAGGCTTGTTCTCGACTTGAGCTATTTTCATGAGCTGACTGACCGAGACAAATTCGTATCCCTTTTCACGAAGCTTGTCGATAATCTCCGGAAGGGCTTCATGGGTTTGCTTGGAAGAATCGCTGGCATGGAGCAATACGATATCACCCGGATGGGCCTTAGTCACAACACGGTTGATGATGTTATTCACTCCCGGATTTTTCCAATCCATGGAATCGGTATCCCATTGAATAATCGAATAATGTAATTCATTTGCAATTCGAAGTACACGTTTATCGAAATCACCATTGGGCATACGGATCAAATGCGGCGAGGAACCGGTTACTTCATTTAAAATTTGGTGGGCGGTTCGAATTTGTACGCGGATTTCTTCATCATTCAAGCTGCTGTAATTCACGTGTTTATGGCCGTGACTGCCGATTTCCCAACCGCCTTTAACAATTTTATCGACAATTTCCGGATGCTCCTTGCTCCAAGGAGAAGATAGGAAGAAGGTGGCGTTCTTGATTCCTTTATCTTCAAGAACTTTGAGAATGGGTTCGGTACGTTTCTCCCCCCAACTGATGTCGAAGGTGAGCGCAATGATTTTTTTGTCAGTAGCAACGCTATAGACGGCGGATGGTTTGTCTGGTGAAAACACGGTAACATTTTCTCTTTCCGAATAAATGATTCCAGCGGCGAACAGGATAGCTACGGTGATGATGAGCGCCTGTTTCAGCTTTTTGCCGTTGATGACATAAAAATAATTCACATGCTTGGCCTCCTTTGCCCATCTCGATCGGAAAGGCTTGTTTATTAAGTGTTTAGTAACAATCTATGCTCGTACCATTAACTTATGCTTAAAATGGAGGAGGGATCGCAGATGAAATGGAAACATGCCGTGGAACAAATAAAATCAATGAAGCATTATTTTATAGCTTCCGCTCTGGTGTTTTTGGCAGGGATGTTAATGGGTGCTTTGTATTCAGAACAATTTCAAGCCTTTATTAATACGCAGTTGGAAGCATTGAAGCGGATTACAGAAACTATAGCAGAGCAACCGAATCAGAAGTGGTCGCTATTTTGGCTTATCTTCTGGAATAATGCGTCGAAATCGCTGTTGGTCATCGCAATGGGCTTATTTTTCGGAGTATTCCCTTTATTCTTTTTGGTTGTGAACGGGCTGCTTCTCGGTTATGTGGCCGTAGTGGCGGCGCAAAAAGAATCCTGGCTATTTGTACTCAAAGCAATCGCGCCGCACGGAATTCTGGAGCTGCCAGCGATCATTATCGCTTGTGCTTTCGGGCTTCGTCTCGGAGTGCTAATGCTCAAAATGTGTATGT